>JBAWAM010000752.1:0-11341 GCA_049589315.1 Myxococcaceae bacterium | reverse complement strand
GAGTCTTCACGCCCTTCGGCGAGCTGCGCCAGGCGGCGGTACAGCGCCAGCCGTTCGGGGACGCGTCGCGGCGCGGCCTGGAGCGCCGCAGCCAGCGTCAGGAGGGCCCCCCCACCTCCGAGCGACGCCTCGGCCTCGGCGAGACCCGCGAGCGCCGGGAGGTGGTCCGGGAGGAGGGTGAGGGCCTGGGCGAAGTCCTCGCGGGCGCGGGCCGGATCGCCGGCGCGCAGGTGGAGCTCCGCGCGAAGGGTGAGCACGCGTGCGCCCTGTCCGGAGTCGTGCGCCGCTTCCACGGCCAGATCCACCGCCCTGCGGATCCCCGAGGCGTCATCCCACATCTTCAGGAGACGGACCTGTTCGCGCAGCGCGACGTCGTCTCCGCTCTCGCGCACGACGTTCTCCCAGGCGCGCAGCGCACCTTCGCGGTCGTCCAGCTCGTTCTCGAGCAGCTCCGCGAGGCGGACCTGCCACTCCACGCGCTCAGACGGCGTCGCTGCCTCGGCAAGCTGACTTCTGTAGAACTCCGCGAGCTCCGGCCATGCACGCCGCGCGATGAAATTCGCCTCGAGCATATGGTGCACTCTACACGCGATGCGCCCTCCCGAGGTCTCGGTCCTCCTTCCAGCCCGAAATGCCGAGGCGACAGTGGAGCGCGCGGTACGCAGCATCCTCGAACAGACGCTCCGGGCGCTGGAGCTGGTCGTGGTGGACGACGGCTCCACCGACGGGACCTCCGCCCTCCTCGAGCGGCTGTCGCAGGAGGATGGGCGCATCGTGAGGCTCTGCGGCAAGAGCCGGGGCATCGCGGACGCGCTCCAGCTGGGCCAGGCCCACTGCCGCGCACCGCTGATCGCCCGGATGGACGCCGACGACGAGGCCCTGCCCGAGCGGCTGGAGAAGAGCGTCGCCGCGTTGAGGGCCGACGCGTCGCTCGCCGGGGTGGGAACGCAGGTCGAGATCTTCCGCGAAGATCGACCGGTCAGCCCGAACATGCAGCTCTATGCCCGATGGCTGAACGGGTTGACCTCACCGGACCGACTCGCGCGCGAGCGCTTCATCGAGAGTCCCCTGTGCCATCCGTCGGTGACGCTGCGCCGAGCGGCGCTCGAGGCGGTCGGCGGCTGGGAGGACGGCGACTTTCCGGAGGACTACCAGCTCTGGCTCAAGCTGCTCGCGCGCGGATACCGGCTCACCTGCCTCCCCGAGCTCCTCTTCCGATGGCGCGATCACGACGAGCGACTCACCCGACGCGATCCCCGCTACGAGGAGGACCGGTTCTTCGCCCTGAAGGCGCGATTCCTCGCCGAGGCGCTCCCAGATCGTCGTTGCGTGCTCTGGGGCGCCGGCCGGATCGGCCGCGCGCTCGCCCGGGAGCTCCGTGGGAATGGGGTCGAGATCACGTCCCTGCTGGACGTCGATCCCCAGAAGATCGGCCGTCGCGTCGACGGGATCCTGGTGGAGGACTGGCGATCACTCGGCGCGCCGGGGTCACTCCACCTCGTCTCGGCGGTCGGTTCGAAGGGCGCGCGCGAGAAGATCCGCGCGGCGCTGGTTTCGCAAGGATGGATCGAGGGCGAGCACTTCACCTGTGCCGCCTGAGCTCCGCCGCCCGCATGCTCCACGCGGCGCGTTGACCTGGATGGCGCGACCGTGCGAAGCCGGCGGGATGTCGCGCCTGCTCGTTGCCACGGCGGCTCTGCTCGCCCTCTCCTGCAGCTCTCCACCGGCTCCCATCACGGTGCTCGTCTCGGAGCCAGACCGCGCGCTGGTCGAGGACTTCCTCGAGTTCGTGCCCTTCGAGGGGATCGTCATCCAGCAGTCGGACGATCCCGAGGCGGCGGTCGACGATGCTGACGGGGTGCGGATCGCCATCGCGTCGAGGCTCGAGTGCGCGGGCTGCGACGAAGGCACCTTCCAGATCGACGGCGGGGATCGCCGCTACGTGGTGCGAGGCGCGGGTGCGCTCGGGCTCCAGTACGGCCTGGCCGAGGTGCTCGAGGCCTTCCACTTCCGGTTCTTCCACCCTCGGCGAACGCACGTGCCGGAGGCTCTTCCCGCGCCGCTGACCCTCGCCGGGATCGGCGAGCCGCAGAGCCCGGAGATCGCCGTCCGAGGGCTGCACATGCACACGCTCCACCCGATCGAGGGCTATTTCGATTTCTGGGAGCCCGGCGAGGTGCAGCTCGACGGCGCACGGCGCACCATCGATTGGGTGGTGAAGAACCGGGGCAACTACCTTCAATACCCAGCGCTGGATGACGTGCTGGCCGACGGTTCGACCGCCGAAGCATGGCGTGCCCACACCCGGGCGATTCTGGAGTACGCGCACCGCCGGGGCGTCCGGGTGGGCGTGGGGATCCAGCTCTTCGGGCAGAGTAATCTTCAGAAGGCGTTCGACTTGATCGACGGCGAGCCGACGGACGTGCGGGCGGAGATGAAGCGTCGGCTCGAGCTGCTGCTCCGCGATGTTCCCTTCGACGCGATCAGCCTGAGCTTCGGCGAGTTCAGCGCCGCGGACCCGGGCGTGTTCATTGACCACGTGAACCTGGCCGCCGAGGCGCTGCACGAGCTCTCCCCGGGCATCGACATCAACACCGTCATCCACGTGGGCGATCAGCCGGAGCTCCGCGTGACGTGGGAGGGAGAGACGCTCCTCTATTACTTCCTCGTGAAGTTCGCGGACGAGCGGCTGGTGCCGTGGGTCCACACGGTCATGTACTACGACCTGTTCGAGGACGCGGGCGGCGCCTACCACCACGACGACTTCAGCGAGCATCGGCAGTTCCTGCTCGACCGGCTCGAGGCGGGAAAGCCGGTGGGCTACTTCCCCGAGTCGGCGTACTGGATCGCCTTCGACAACTCCGTGCCGCTCTACCTGCCGCTGTACGCGCACTCGCGGTGGCTGGATCTCGAGCGCATCCGGGCTGCTCGCGCGGGCAAACCCGGGCTGCGCGAGCACGGCCTGTTCAGCTCCGGCTGGGAGTGGGGCTACTGGCAGACCGACTACGCCACCTTGCGGATGAACTTCGAGCTGCCGTCGACCTGGCGCGCGCCGTACGAGCAGATGTTCGCGCCGTGGGGAGAGCGCGGGACGAAGCTGGTTGACGCGATCGCGAGGTTCGGCACCGCGCAGCACGAGGCGCTCATCACGCAGCGACTGGCGCCGTATCTCGCAGGCCGCGACCAGATCATGGACGCGAGCGAGCTCAAGAACCTCGTCGCCCAACCCGACCGCCCGCAGTTCTTCGAGGTCCGCGCCTATACGCCCGAGCAGCGCATCGCGTTCAGGACGGACGTGCTCGCCCGGCTGAAGGTCCTCGCGGACAAGCTGGGTGAGGCGCAGGCCGAGGTGGAGTCACTCGCTCAAGAGCTCGGCGGGAATCCCTGGTTCGCCGAGGTCCGCGATGGAATGACGGTCACGACCGCTCGGACCCGCTTCGTCCACGCATTGTACTCGGCAGTGCTCGAAGCATCCGAGTCCGGCTCGCCCGGCGCATGGCTCGAGGAAGCGTCCGCGCAGCTGGCGATCGGGAGGAGCGCGGTCGATCGCCGTCATCAGGATCTGCACGATCCCGATGGCCGACGTCTGCTGATCAACCGGGAGAACGCGACCCTCTACCCGTATGGGTACCTGCGAGAGGCGCAGACCCTCTGCTTCTGGAATCGCGAGCGAATCCAGGTGGAGAAGCTCCTGCTCGGCAGCACCGAGTCGGTTCCCGCGTGCGTGTCGGTCGACTTGTGATGCACGTCGCTCAGCCCGGTTCGATCGCATCGACGCCCGCCGCGCGCAGGAACGCCTGCAGATCCTCCGGCGGCGGCGACTCGATCCGCAGCGACTTCCCAGTCCTCGGATTCGGATGCGGAAGCTCCAGCGTCGCCGCGTGCAGCAGGCACCGGGGCGCGGCAATCCCCCCGAGCGTCGATGCTCCCCCGTACAGCCCGTCTCCGGCGATGGGCGCGCCCAGCGCAGTCAGGTGCGCGCGCAGCTGGTGCGTGCGTCCGGTCTTCGGGAACAACCTGACGATGCTGAACGCGGCCTGCTCCTCCCCGCGCGGAGAGAGGCGCTCGTAGTCCGTCACGGCAGGAAGTCCGTTGGCCGTGCGACTCGCCCGCCATCGCCCGATGCGCGCGGGATCTCTGGACAGCTGCAGGTCGATCGTCCCTCGCGCAGGAACGGGCCCCGAGGTCACCGCCAGGTAGGTCTTGCGTGCCGTCCCTTCGCGGAACGCGGCCGCCAGCGCGCTCGTTGCGTCCTTCGTCTTCCCGAACACGACGACACCGGAGGTCTCGCGATCGAGCCGATGCACCAGCCCCGCCGGCTTCCCCAGGTACGCGCTCGCCGCGTCGAGCAGGCTGTCCCCCACCCGGGACGGCGTTGGCTGGGTCACCACCCCCGCGGGTTTGTCCACCGCCAGCACCGCCGCGTCCTCGAACAACACGCGCAGCCGGGGAGGTCCACCGCGCTCCTCGAGCGCCCCCTGCCCCCGCTCCTCGGTGACCGCCGTCACCACCTGTCCGGGCATCAACTTCGCCTCGGGATCCCGGCATCGCCGCCCCTGGACGTAGGCGGCGCCCTGCTCGACCAGCCGGCCCGCATCGGCCTCGGAGAGCTTCAGCTCGGCCGCGAGCAGCCGCCGAAGCGAGCTCGCGGTGTCTACCCGGACGCTTCGGCGCTTCATTGATCAAACCCTCCGCTTCAACTCCCAGGGACGCTGCTAGCTTGATAGTGGAGCCTACGCATGGAGCTTTCGATCAAATTCCTCCGGAGTCGGGTCGAACCCTTCCTGTCCGATCTGGCGGTTCTTCACCACCGTCACGGCGCAGGGCTCTCGGCCCGCTTTCCAATCCGGGAGCTGTTCGCGGAATACCCGGAGTTCACGCGCCCCGAGGCGTTCTCGATGGTCCGCGAGGCGCTCGACCGCCGCGCCCTCGAGGACGACGCGCGGCGACACCTGCGCGCACTGCTCGAGCTGCTGGCGAGCCAGCTCGAAGACGCGATCTCGGCGGGCGCCAGCGAGGAGATCGCCGCGCTCGAAGCCAACGCGCATGTCTCCTTCGGCACCACGACGATGAGCCTGCGCGACGCCTTCGCCGCGCTCCCCCAGGAGTCGAGCCGGCTGAAGCGCGACGCCATGGAGCAGGCCCTGTCGAACCTGCTCCTCGAGAACCAACGCCCGTACGCGCGCCGCCGCGAGGCGGCCCACGAGACGGCGCAGCGGCTGGGGTTCGGCACGTATCTCGAGCTTCGCAAGGCGGTGACCGGGATCGAGCTCGAGCCGCTGGTGAAGGAGTGCGAGGAGGTGCTGAAGCGCACCGAGGACGCGTACCGCGACATCCTCGGGTACGCGCTCCGGAAGCTGGATCCGGAGCTGAAGGTCCGCCCGTCCGGCGCGGCGCGCCGACATGACGTCCTGCGAGCCGCGACCGCGCCCTGGTTGGCGGAGCACTTCCGACGGGAGGACCTGCTCCCGACCGTCGTCCAGTGCGTCGAGCAGCTCGGCTTCCACCCCAGCGCGAACGGACGAATCCAGCTCGACACCGAGGACCGACCGGGAAAGAGCTCCCGCGCCTTCGTGGCCGACGTGAAGGTGCCCGACGACGTCCGGCTGGTGGTGCGCCCCGGACACGGGCTCGACGACTACTTCTCGCTGCTCCACGAGTACGGACACGCGCTCCACTTCGCGCACGTCTCCCGGGCAGCGTCGGTGGAGGACCGTCGCCTGGGCGATGCGTCGGTGACCGAAGCGTGGGCGTTCCTCTTCGACCACTTCCTCATCGACGAGCAGTGGCACCGGCGCTTCCTGCACACCTCCCTGCCCGTTGCCAGGGACTCGGCGCGGGTGGCCGCGTTCAACAACCTCGTGCTGCTTCGCCGGTACTGCGCCCGACTGCCCTACGAGCTCGAGCTGTACACGCGGGGCCCTGTCCGGGAGCTCGCCGACGACTACGAGGAGCGACTCTCCGCCGCGTTGTTCGCGGAGGTCCCCAGGGGGCTGTTCCTGTGCGACGTGGACCCACAGCTCTACGCCGTGCGGTACCTGCGGGCCTGGGCTCTGGAGGTCCGTCTCCGCGCCCTGCTTCAGGAACGGTTCGACGAGGACTTCTGGCGAAATCCGTCGTCGGGTCGCTGGCTGGCCACCCAGTTCGAGCGTGGCCAGAGTGTGGATGCCGAGGCGCTCTCGAAGGAGCTCACCGGGCAGCCGCTGTCGCTCGTCTCAGCGGGGCAGTCGCTGGTGGCGGTGCTCAACCGCTGAGCTGAGCCGCGTTGAGCACTACTTCTTCTTGCGCAGCGCCCGGACGATCTTGTCCTTCGTCCGGCTGGTGGTGGTGGTGGTCGTCGTCCGGGGAAACGCGGCGGCCTTCTGCTGGTCGAGCCGGGCGCGCCAGGCGCGCATGAGCTGCATCTCGATGACCAGCAGCTCGTCCTCGAGCTCGGCGTTCCGTCCCGCGGCGCGGGGAAGCGGCTCCGCTCGCTCGGCCCCGATGCCGTGGCGCATGCGCAGCGCCTTCTCCTCCTCCGAGCTCAGAGTCCGGGTCCGTGCAAACGCCGACCGGACCTCCTCACGCGTCACCGCAACCGTGGCCGTTCCTGCCTTGCGTTCCATCTGGCTTCTCCTCAACGAAGAACCACTGAACAACCGCTCATGTCGGATGCGGCTGAACCGCGATTTACCGCGATGGTAGCGGTCGGACCCGGCCGGTCAATTTTTCGAACTTGCGCGCCGGACGCCCAGCGACGGCCGCTCGCTCGAGCTGACGCGTCACCCCTCGTCGTCCGGCACCTCGTCGGTGCCGGGCTCGGCGGTCTCTTCCTGGTCCTGGGCGCGGGGGATGCCGAACTGGTCGAGCGCATCCGCGATGCCCTGAGGCTTGTCGGCGTCGGGGAGGAAGTCCTTCGGCGCGGCGAGCTTCGGAGACTTTCCGATCTCCGTCACCTGGGAGTTCAGGGTCAGGCGCAGGGTGACGCTCCCGTCCTTCTCGTCCGGCGCGTTGATCTTGCCGTCGAGCTGGGCCTTGAGCACCGTCGAGGTCTCCGCGTCGACGAGGATCTCACCCGTCAACGAGAGCGGCTGTCGGCGCTCGAAGAACCGCAGACGGCGGGCGGTCGTCTCGTCTGGACCTGCCTTGGCGAACTTGACCGGGGGAATCGAGTCATCGGCCGAGGTCTCCGCCTCGGCGCCGAGCTTGACCTCGTAGCGCCACACAGTCCGGCCCTCGTGGGTCACGGTGCCCACTGGATCCAGGGCGAGGCGGTTCCGGAAGAGCCGGTCGAACTCGCGGACCGCGCCGTGGATCTCCTCGCGTCCGCGCTCGGCGATGCCACGGTCGCGGGCTCGGTGGCGGAACTTCCCGTATCGGTTGCGCGCGTAGACGTCACCGTCGACCCGGACGAGCTCCAGGCCCTGCTCGCGCGAGTTCTGCAGGGTCGCGTGGAAGTCGCCGTCCACCCCACCCGCGCCGGCGAGGAGGGTCCGGTTCTCCACCAGCTTCACCAAGCGGTCCTTCGCCATCCACTCGAAGCTGACCTCGGCGGTGTAGCGGTGAGGCCCGAGCCGCTCGGTGGCCTCGGCCGCGCTCATGCCCAGCACACGCCGGGCGATCCTGGGATCGGTGGCCACCTCCTGCGGCGGGAGCTTCTCTGCGGCCGAAGCGACCGCCTGCGGTGGGGCTTCGGGCGAGAAGATGCGCTGCTTGGCAGCCTGATCGACGGGATCGGAGCAGCCCGCCGACACAGCGCCGACAGCGCACGCAATGAGAAGGCAAGACCTGCGAATGCTCACGAAGCCTCCAGGAAGAGCGGCACGTTACGGTGGCAGGGGGAGCCCATCAAGGACGCAACCACATGTGCTCCTGCCGCCCGACTGCTTTGGGGCTGACCCTCCAGGCCCCGGTGGCTCGCTTGCCGGGCGCGAGGAGCGGTAGGCTTCCGGGCGTGACTGCCCATCGACTGCTGCTGGCCGCGCTGGCGATCGGAGCCGCGTCCTGCTCGAACGAGGCCGCCCTCTCGGTCAACGTGAAGGTAGCCCCCGGTGTGAAGGCCCGGTGCGTCCGGGTGTATGCGCTCACCGCAAGTGGCAAGGAGCTGCTGACGGAGGCCATGCCAAGGGGGGACGGGGAGCTGGTCGTCGCCGTGTTCCGCGGGGGCGAGCTCGACGGCGAGCTCACCCTGGGCGCGCGCGGCTACCTCGGCGAGGCCTGCAAGGGTCACGAGAACGAGCTCGTCCTCAACGAGGAGGGCGCGCCGAAGAAGGCCTCCTTCCCGGCCTCCGGCGTGGAGAACGTCGAGCTCACCCTCGATGGCGTCCCGGCGCAGTTCGACGAGGACCGGGACGGCTACCGAGCACAGGCGCACAGCGGTCCTGACTGCCTGGACACCAACGGCGCGGTGCACCCCGAGGCCGCCGAGGCCTGTGGCGATGGGCTCGACAACGACTGCAGGAATGGCGCGGACTGCGCCGATCCGGGGTGCGACAACCAGCCCTGCAGCGACAACAACGCCTGTACGGTCGAGGAAATCTGCGTCCAGGGTGCTTGTGAACAGGCGAAGCCGGTGGTCTGCGACGTTCCGCCCTCCGACGAGTGCTTCACCGCCCCGGGAACGTGCACGCCCGAAACCGGCCAGTGCGCGTTCGAGGTGAAGGTGGGTGCGCCCTGCAAGGTCGGCCACTGCAACAACGCAGGAGCGTGCGTCGACAGCTCGATCGAGGTGAACTGCGCGGACGGCCAGGACGACGACGACAACGGCCTCATCGACTGCGCCGACCCCGACTGTGCGCAGCAACCGTGCAATGACGGCATGGCCTGCAACGTGGGCGAGATCTGCGGCGCCGGGACGTGCGGCGGAGGCCAGCCGATGACCTGCAACTCGCCGCCAGACCTGTGCTGGGAGAGGGCCGGTGTGTGCCAGCCCGGGAACGGAAAGTGCGAGTACACGCCGAAGCCGGCCGGCAGCACCTGCGACGTTGGCAAGAGCTGCGCGAACAACGGGGACTGCGTGCCGGAAGAGGCGGAGTGCGCGAACGGAAAGGATGATGACAACGACGGGCTGACCGACTGCGCCGATCCCGGGTGCAACGGCGCGAGGTGCGATGACAAGAACGTCTGCACCGTCGACGAGACGTGTTCCGCCGCCACCTCGAGCTGTCAGGGCGGAACGACCCTCATGTGCAATGCGCCTCCGGAGTGCAATGCAGTCCCGGGGACGTGCGACCCCACCGGGGGCTGCGCGTACACTCCCACGCCGGACGTCGCCTGTTCCATCGGGTTCTGCTCGAAGGCGGGCGTGTGCGAGCCACCGTTCCCGTTCAAGCCGAGCAACTTCGATCCGTTCGCCTTTCCGCCCTCAGTCCGAGGCGGTCCGTATGAGCTCAACTGCACCGCGACCCTTCAGGTCTACCCCACCTTCGATTCCACGCCTGGCATCCGGCAACCGTTCACGAACTGGTGTGCCAACGGCGGCGTGCCTCCGCCCACGCCGCAGGTCGTCACCCTGTCGAACGGATCAGAAGCCGTCGTGCTGCCGATGAAGGGGCTGATCATTCGCAAGCAGAGCGCGCTTCGGCTCACGGGAACGCGCCCGGTGATCCTGGCCGTGTATGGCGATGTCTCCATCGAGGGTTACCTGTTTGGAGGCGCGCTGGGACCCCTGCACGGTCCGGGGGGCGGCCACGCCGCCATCTGCGGCAATGGGACGGGCACTCCGGGGGCAACGGGAGGACTCGGAGGTGGAGGTGGCGGAGGCGGATTCGGGAGCGCCGGCGGCGTCGGGGGGGCCGGGCAGGACCTCACCGCCGGAGGGGGTGCAGGAGTCGCGAATGGGACGGCGACCCTCGTACCTTTGCGTGGGGGCTGCGGTGGAGGCGCAGGAGGGAACGGCGGCGGCGCAGGAGGTGGCGGAGGCGGAGCGTTCCAGATCTCAGCCAGCGGCCGATTGACCGTTACAGGCCTGGTCGGCGCCCCCGGTGGCGGAGGCCAGGGAGCCACGGCGCCGAACGGAGCGGGAGGAGGCGGTGGAGGCGGTGGCGCCATCGTGCTCGAGGGAAACCACCTCTCGTTCGCGGCGAACGCGATCATCTCTGCGAGCGGAGGTGCAGGCGGAGAAGGCCGTGGACCGAGCGGGCCGGGCGCTGGTGACGGGCGCAACGGAGAGGACGGTCCCTTCTTCGTGGCAGAGGTGGCCGAGGGCGGCAGGGGAGGGAGCAGCCGAGGCGGAGACGGTGGAGACGGTGCCTTCGGCGACAGCGTCCCTGCGAGGACTGGGGGGAATGGGGATCGCGACGGAGGCGAGGGAGGCGCCGGAGGCGGAGGAGGCGGCGGGGTCGGCCGGATCCGGGTCAATGTCGGCAGCGGAACCTGCTCGAACGCTGGCGCCAGGTTCCTCCCCTCTCCGGCCAGCGGAGCGACGAATTGTCCTTAGCGACATCGGATTCACCCACAGCCCCTTGCACCGGGCAACACAGCGAGTAGATAGCGCCAGATGCAGAACCTCCGGGACAAGCTTCTCAAGGCAGGCCTCGTTTCCGAGAACCAGGCGAAGGCGTCGGAGTCGGCTCCGGCGGAGCGCCGTGCGACCGCGCAACAACAGCCACGCGCTCCCCACGGACGTGAGCAACGGCCCGCTCGGCCCGAAGGCCGGCGTCCCGAAGCACGGAAGCCCGACGAGCGGAGGTTCGAGAGCCGGCGTCCGGTGGAGAAGTCCGCGCCCATCCCGAAGCTCCCGCCTCTTCCGGTGCCGAACAACAAGGAGTTCCAGCGGCTCGAGGCGAAGAAGCAGGTCGAGCTCGATCGCAAGCTCCGTGAGCTGGTGATTGCCGCGCAGATCGAGGTGGAGCTCGGCGAGCACACCTTCTACTTCGTCACCCGCAAGAACCGGCTGCGCCGGATCTCCATGACGCCGGAGTTCGGGCGTCGTCTGGAATCGGGCGAGCTGGCCGTGGTGGAGCGCCCCGAACCTGCACAGATCGAGCACTCCATCGTCCCGGCGGAGACCGCACGTCAGGTGATGGCGCTCTCCGAACGAGCCGTCCGGTTCTTCAACGAGGGCGAGCAGCCCATCGGCTTCATGACCGACGACGAGCTCGCGCGCCGCCAGAAAGCGGAGGCGGAGCGGCCGGAGGCGCCAGACGCCGAGGCGGAGGCACCGCAGGGCGCGGAGGCACCGCAGGGCGGTGAGGCACCGCAGCAGGCTCAGGCCGGGGCGGACGAAGAGCAGGCCTCGTAGTCGGCAGTTCGCAGTTGGCAGTCAGCAGTCGGGCATCGCGCGTTGGCACGGCGCTCGGAACTGCCGACCCCACACTCAGTTGAACGCGTCGATGCCGGTGATCGCCTTGCCGAGCACCAG
>JBAWAM010000751.1:0-5954 GCA_049589315.1 Myxococcaceae bacterium | reverse complement strand
GCCGTGGTCGCCGCGGCGCGAACCGAGCGGAATGCCCGCCAGAGGCGCCGCTTCGTCCTGCACTTCGGAAACGAGACCCTCCGGATCGACCTGCCCGGGCACCGGCTGCAGCGTCCCCGATCGTGGTCGGTCCACTTCGATCAGATCCGGGACGTGTACGTGCTGGCAGGTGACGAGGGCAACCACGCGCTCGTCGTCGAGTTCGCCGAGGTCGCCGCGGACGCGACTGCGGTCACCGCCGTCCTGGTCGATTGCGTCGGGGATGAGGAGGTGGACGAGCTTCGGCGCCTGTGGTCGCTGCTCCGGGCGGCGTTCGGCCTCACCCGGCTGGAGTCGCCACCGGAAGCATGATCGTGAAGGTCGTTCCCTCTCCCGGAACAGACTGCAGCGTCACCGTCCCACCTGCCTCCAGGACGAAGTCCCGGATGATCCCGAGCCCCAGTCCGGTCCCCATCCCCACCGGCTTGGTGGTGAAGAGCGGCTCGAACACCTTCTGTCGCAGCGCCTCGGGAATCCCGCATCCGTTGTCGACGACCTCCAGCCGAACCTGAGCTCCTTCCGGCTCCCAGCGGACCTCGATCACTCCGGCGCGCGCCTGCCGCTGCACCGCGTGCGCCGAGTTGACGAGCAGATTGAGCACGATCTGGAGGAGCTTCACCGGCCCGATGCCCACGTCGATCGCGGGGCCGCTCACGTGGATCCGCGCATGGGCTCGCAGCTCCGCGCGGGCGATGCGGGCGGCGAACTCGGCGACGGTCTTCAGCGCTGCGGTCTTCTCGGTCTCCTCTCCCCGCGCCTGGGTGCGAATGCCCAAAGCCACCTCGCGGATGTGACGGGTGCCGGACTCCAGATCCGCAAGGAGCGAGGGAAGGTCCTCGAGCGCCTGCATCACCTCGCGATCGGGCTCCTGCGCCAGGCGCGGCAGCAGCCAGGTACGCAGGATGTCCAGCTCGCGCCGGAGGGTCGCCACGTTCTGGCTCACGTAGCTGACGGGGTTCATCAGCTCGTGCGCGATGCCCGCGCTCACCTGCCCCAGGGCCGCCAGTCGCTCGGACCGCATCATCCGTCCCTGCAGCTCGCGCAGCTCCGACTTCAACCGGGAGAGGCGGATCGCATCGTCCAGTGCCGCGCCCAGCTCCTCGCGCGCCCACGGCTTCACGAAGTAGCGCACGACCTGACCGCGGTTCACTGCGTCCATGACAGCCTGCATGTCGGAGTACGCGGTGATCAGCATCCGGCGCACCTCCGGAGCGACCTCGCGGGCTTTCTCGAAGAGCTCCACCCCTGTCATCCCGGGCATCCGCTGATCAGCGATGAGCACGGAGATCTCCGCACCCCGGGCGGTGAGCACCTCCAGCGCCTCCTCTCCGGAGGAGCACGTCACGATCCCGAAGCGATTCTTGAAGTTCGCTTCGAAGACCCGGAGGTTGGCCGGCTCATCGTCCACGTACAGGACGAGTGCTTGTGTCTTGTTCCACATATCCATCTGGGCAGGGTCCTGCCTGACCACCCAGTCTAGTTCGACCCCGGCCGGCAGGCGTGCAGGCCAGTGCCCTTCCCTCTGAGGACTGGGCCCCGGAGCGTTGGGCACGCGCGTTGCTTCGCCTCAACGGACATGAGCGCCGTATTCGTCCTGAGGGTCATCTTCGCCTCCTCGCCTGAGGGCCTGGCCTGGGTGCCCGAGAGCATCGCCGAACGGCTCGAGAATCCGAAGGCCCTGGAAGGAGTGTCCCGATGACGCAACCCGCCCGCAGCATCCTTATCGTCGACGACGAGGAGAACGTCCTCAAGGCGCTGCGCCGCAGCCTCCGAAAGGAGGGCTACGAGCTGCACTTCGCGTCCCAGCCCCATGAAGCGCTCGGGCTGCTCCGGAAGACAAAGGTCGATCTGGTGCTCTCCGACCACCTCATGCCCAACATGACCGGGCTCGAGTTCCTCAAGCTCGTTCGCGACCGGCACCCCGACACGCTGCGGCTGATGCTCACCGGGCACGCCGACATGCAGACCGCGATCAACGCCATCAACCAGGGCGAGATCTACCGGTTCCTCACCAAGCCCTGGGACGACACCGAGCTGAAGGTCACGCTCTACCTTGCCTTCGAACAGCTCGAGCTGGAGCGGGAGAATCGCGGACTGCTCGCCACCGTCCGGCGTCAGCACGAGCTCATCAAGTCGCTCGAACACGACCACCCCGGCATCGGTCACCTCGTGCGCGACGCGGACGGGGCGATTCTCATCGACGAGCGCGGCCTCGACGCCTGACCGGAGCAGTCGTGAAGCCGTCGCTTCCGATCCCTGTCGTCTTCAACGGAGCGCCTCCCGCCGAGGTCGTCGCGGCCCTCGAGGCTGCGGAGCTCATCCACCGACCGGCTTCTCCCCAGGAGGCTGCCGAGGCGGTGAACGGCGGCTGGGCGGAGCTGATCGTCTGCGGTCGCGTCCCCGGTTGGCCCGCCCTGGTGTCGCGCGTCCAGACGGCCGGCGGGGGCGCGGTCTTCTTCGGAACGCCCACCGAGGTGGAGCAGGCCCAACTCGCAACGACCGTTCCACACACCGCGGACGTCTCGACCCTGCCTCAGGCCATCTCGGTCGCGCTGGAGCAGGCGTTCCGTTGGCGCACGCCGTCGAAGCACGACCCGCTCGAGGAGCGCGAGATCACCGCGGAGCTGGTAGGGCGCTACGCGCAGTCCGTCGCGCTGCAGCTCGACCTCCCTCACATGGTCCAGGAGGCGGTCGCGCGCACGCGGGATCTGTGTGACGCGGACGGCGCCGAGGTCCTGCTGGTGCAGCCCGAGACGGGCGTGCTCGCGCTCGGTGAGGAGCCGGCCCGGGGCATTGCCCAACATGTGGCGCGCACCGCCGCCCCGCTTTGCATCGAATGCCTCGCAGACAGTCCGTTCGCCGATGGAGCACCGGAGGCGCTGTCCGGGTTCCGGGTCGGCTCGGTGATCGCCGTGCCGCTGCTGCTCGGCGGGGATCTGTTCGGGGTCATCGAAGCGGTCCGCGGCGGGGATCGCGCTCCGTTCGAGGGAGCGCACCTGCGCAGGCTCGCGGAGCTGGCGCCTCACCTCACCGTCGCGTTCCACAACGCGCAGATCACCACCCGGCTGCGCGAGGCGCAGGCCCAGGTCCTCCGGGACAATGCGGCACTGGAGACGCGCATCACCGAACGCACCGCGCAGATCGCCCGCAGCCAGCGCGAGTGGCAGACGACCTTCGACGCCATCGAGGAGCCCATCGCGGTGCAGGAAGGCTTCACCGTTCGGCGCGCGAACCTCGCCTATGCGCGCCAGGCCGGGGTCGCCATCACCCAGGTCCCGGGGCGGAAGTGCCACGAGCTGCTCGCGGGTCGGAGCTCACCCTGCCCCGGCTGCCCGCTCGCGGAGGACCGGAAAGGAGACCTGTGCGGAGAGATCGCCGCACGGGGAGACACCACCTTCCGACTCTCCGGGTTCCGACTTCCCGGGGCGCAGGGGGCGGGGATGGTGCTCCACTACCGCGACGTCACCCGGCAGAAACGGCTGGAGGATCGGCTGCGCGAATCCGAGCGGCTCGCATCCCTGGGCCAGCTCGCCTCTGGCGCCGCACACGAGATCAACAACCCACTCGGGTTCGTGGTCTCCAATCTGGGAAACCTGCGAGAGAACATGGCCGACCTGGGGGCCGCGAGCGAGGCGGCGAGGACGGCGCTGCGCCTGCTGCGCGCAGGAAAACGCGAGGAGGCAATCCGCGCGCTCGAGCAGGCCCAGACCGAAGAGGCGCTCGCATCGGAGAGCGACGAGATGGTCGCCGATTCGCTCGAAGGGGCCCGCCGGGTCGCGGAGATTGTCCGGGGGCTGCGGGAGTTGTCGCGGCAGCAGGTCAGCCACGCCGCGTCCGCCTCCGTGAACGCGGCGCTCACCCGAGCGATGCAGTCCGAGCTGGACGGCGCGGACGCGACGGTCGTGCGGAATCTCCGCGCCGTCCGGAACGCAGCCGTCGACCCGCTCCAACTCGACCAGGCGCTGGGACACCTGCTCCGAAACGCGCGTCAGGCCACCGCGGCGGGTCAACACATCTGGATCGACACCTGGTGTGCTCCGGGCGAGGTGAAGGTCCGCGTCCGCGACGAGGGCTGCGGGATCTCACCCGAAAACCTGAAGCGCCTGTTCGAACCATTCTTCACCACGCGCGGCGTCGGCCAGGGGGTCGGGCTCGGCCTGACCGCGACCTGGGGCATCGTGAAACGCCATGGCGGGCGCATCGACGTGAGCTCCGAACCCGGGCGCGGGAGCGCCTTCACCCTGACGCTCCCGACCGCGCCGGAGGACCCGCTCGCCTGGGAACCAGACCGGACTACGGAAGCCTAGCCGCGGTCTCCTGCAGAAGCGCTGCTCGAGCGCTGGGAGATCTGGCCGAGCACCTCGGCGCGAGAGCAGAACTGCCGGGCAGGCAATCCGCTGAGCAGGCTGATGACTGAGCGTGTGGCGTCGTTGTCACGGGCGATGGCCACGAGCTCATCCCGGCCGAGCGGCCAGAGGGCCCCTTCCAGGGCCTTCTCCACCTTGCGTATCCCGGGCTCCTGCTCTGCGCCCAACGCGCTCTCGAATTCCTCGTTTCGCTCCACGCCCCAAGTATGCCGCGGCCGAAGCTCGACGGACAGTCCCTTGACGTGTGCGCTCCCTGGTCTGCGGGCAAGCCCTCAGGCGTTGCTGGCGACGCGAGCGCAGTCGCCCCACCTCTGAAAGGGAAGGAGTGAGGCACTGCCATGAGCCGAAAGATCGATCCGGAGACGGGAGTGGAGCCGAACAAGATCCCCGATGTGTCGCGTCGGAAGGATGCCTCCCGCCCGCCACACGACTGGCCGGGGATTCCTGGCCGCTCTCCCGAGCACGAGGGGGAGTTCGTCCACCACGGCGCGCCGGAGGAGCCGGCAGAGGTGACCGAGGAGCAGCGCCGGCTCGAGCGCGAATTCCACCGCGGAGAGAAGCGGGAGGAGCCTGGCGAGTAGCGCGCAGCTTCCAACACGCTTCAGCAATCCAGCTGCGCCACTAGGCGGGTCATCGGGGTGCTTCCCGTCCGACTTCCGAAAGCGCCCCGGTTGCTGATCCCCCTCTCCCAGGCCAGGGAAAGGGGACCCCCTCTCCCCGTCTGGGGAGAGGGTTTTCTGCCCATGCCTAGAACAACAAGCGCAGCGGGTGCTCGAGCAGTTCCTTCATTTCCTTGAGGTAGACCGCGCCGGTGGCCCCGTCGATCACGCGGTGATCGCCCGAGAGCGTGGCCGACATCATCTTGCGGACCACCATCTGACCGTCGCGGACCACGACCTTGTCCGCCACCGCGCCCACCGCGATGATCGCCGCCTGGGGCGGGTTGATCACAGCGATGAACTCGTCGATCCCGTACATCCCCAGGTTGGAGAGGGTGATCGATCCGCCGGTGTACTCCTCCGGCTTGAGCTTCCGGTTCCGCGCCCGCTCCGCCATCTCCCGTGACTCGGCCGAGATCTGCGCCAGACCCTTCTGATCGGCGTCGCGGATGACCGGGGTGATCAGCCCGTCCTCGATGGCCACTGCGATGCCCACGTCCGCCGTCTCGAACTGCAGGATGTGGTCGCCCTGGAACGAGACGTTGACCTTCGGGACCCGCTTGAGCGCCAGCGCCGCCGCCTTCACGATGATGTCGTTGACCGACACCTTCGAATCGAGCGCCTTCGCCTCCGCCCGGATCTTCAACGCCTGGTCCATCTCGACTTCGACGGTCAGGTAGAAGTGGGGAACGCCCGGCTTCACCTCGGTCATGCGCTGGCCGATGACCTTGCGCATGCCGGAGAGCTCGAGCCGCTTCGGCTCGGCCCGGACCCCGACGGCGCGAGCCGCCGGTGCGGCTGCCGCGGCCGGCGCCTTGCCCACGCCCTTCTGCAGCGCCAGCTCGACGTCGCGCTTCACGATGCGCCCGGACGGACCGGAGCCCTGGAC
>JBAWAM010000750.1:0-3924 GCA_049589315.1 Myxococcaceae bacterium | reverse complement strand
CCGACACGTGGTCGCGGCTGGAGGCGGCGCTGAAGACCGATCGCGCGGCGGCGAAGCTCTCCGGCGTGCGGCCGGACGGGTCGCGCCGCCCCGTTGCGATCGCGAAGGACGCGCAGGAGATGGCGCGGCTGTATCGCGGGCTGGCGCTGCTCTCGCGCGCGTCGCTCGGCGAGGATGCCGCGCGGTCCGACGCCGACCTGTCCCTGGTTGCCCATGCCCGTCGGTTCCTCGCGAAGTGGAGGTCGGATGCGGACCTCGACCAGGACGTGCGGTATCTGCTGCCCGCCTCGCCGACCGCGGAGGAGGGCGTCGTCCTCCACTCGGGCGCGTTCGGCGTGTCCCGCCGGGAGATCGAGGTGCGCTTCGAGCGGCCTCCCGAGCTCGAGATCCGGACCGCTCGCCCAGAGCACGCAGAGCTGTTCGTGGTCGATCCCGACGCGTTCCAGCGCTATCAGGTCCCCGTGCTGGCGACCGGCGCAGTGCAGGTGCGGCGCACCGCGCCACTGGATCTGAAGGAGTTCCAGCGAATCTGCGATCGCGCGGGCCGGACCCGCGAGGCGATCGAGGCCGCGCTCCCGGGCGCCATGGTCCGGTCGCTCCAGTCCGTCTCGCAGGACGTGCCCTGACCGTGTCCCAATAGCCACGCCGTAGCCGCTTTTGTGCGGCCCCGGGATTACGCCCGCCCTCGCGAGGTTGATGGAACGGCGTTCGCATGAGCAGGAGCGCCGACCACCCGACCCGGAGGGAACATGTCGTCCAATCCGAACGAGCCCCTGGCGCCTGCGCCTCCTGCCACGCCTCCCGCCCCTCGTGGGCGCACAGCCGTCGTCGTCATCGCGAGTTTGGGGGTGCTCGGCGTCGCCGCTGCCGGGCTGTACTTCCTGAAACAGGGGGAGGCGCTCCTCCCGTCCGCCGAGCCGACGAGCGAAGCCACGCCGCCAGCGCCGGCCACCGAAGCCGTGGCCCCGGCCCCGAAGCAGGAGCATGCCGCCTCGCCCGCGTTGCCGACCCTCGACGGCAGCGACGACTTCTTCCGCACCTGGGCGCGGCAGGTGATGGGGGATGCAAACGTGCACGCCTGGCTCTCCAGCCCGGGCCTCTTGCGTCGGCTCGCTGCAGCCGTCTCGAGCGCCGCAGAGGGCGAGAGCCCGGCCGCGCTGCTTCCGTTCTTCGTCCCGGAAGCCCCCTTCGAGGTCGACGAGCAGGGCGAGCAGGCGTTCATCGCGCCGGCGTCCTGGGAGCGTTACGACGCCCTGACCACGCTGGTCGCGAAGCTGGACGCGAAGCAGGCCGCGTCGGCCGTCGATGCGATGAATCCGCTGCTGTCGCAAGCGTGGCGTGAGATCGGCCGGCCCGGCACCACGTTCAAGTCCGCGCTGGGCGAGGTGCTCGATCGGCTTCTCGCCGTACCTGTGATCGACGCCGACGTCGAAGTCGTCCCGAAAGGCGCCGTGTGGGCGTACGCGGACCCCGAACTCGAGGGCTTGTCCCCGGTGCAGAAGCACCTGCTGCGCCTCGGGCCCGAGAACGTCCAGAAGGTCCAGGCGAAGCTCCGCGAGCTTCGGGAAGCGCTTGGGGAGACCACAGGCCGTCGCTGAGGATGCGGCGACTCAGGCCTCGGCGGGTGCAAGCTCGATTCGCCCGAGCAGCTCGTCCGTCGAGGAGATCTTCACCGTGATGGGGGCTCCGAGCGTCAGCTGACGTTCAGGGCTCCGCACCGAGACCCGCCTCGCGTCCTCCTGCCAGGGGCCCTTCCCCAGCGCATCGAGCGGAAGGGAGCCCGACACGAACATCCGATCGAGCTGCACCAGCACACTGTTCGGGGACACCCGCACAATGCGCCCGGTGAAGGTCTCCCCGACGTGCCGTGCCATGACCCTCGCCTCGAGTACGCGGTGCCGATCCCGCTGGGCCGCCCGGCCGACGCGCATGCGCCGGTTGAGCTCGGCAGACAGCGCCTCCACCGCGGGATCGTCGCTTGCCAGGTCGCGTCGGCCGCGCAGGTACTGCTTGAGAGCGCGGTGCACGAGCAGGTCGGCGTAGCGGCGGATGGGCGAGGTGAAGTGCACGTACCGCTCCGCCGCGAGGCCGAAGTGGATCCCCGGGTGGACGGTGTATCGGGAGGGACCGAGGGCTCTCCGGAGGACCGAGCGGAGCGCCGCCTCCGCAGACGAGCCCGTGATCTGCTCATCGAACGCTGCGACAGCGAGCGGCGTGAGCGCGTTTCCGAACGCGCCCGGGTAGCCCGAGGAGAGGGCGAAGGCCTCGACGTCCTCCAGCGCCTGCCTTCCCGGGAGCTCGTGCACGCGAAAGGGGGCCGGCACGCCGCGCGACGCGAGCCACGTGGCGACCGACTCGTTCGCCGCGACCATGAAGCGCTCGATCATCTTGTGCGCCGAAGTGGGGCGGACCGCTTCGATGCCGGTGACCTCGCCGGCCTCATCGAAGGTGAAGCGGCCCTCTTCTCGCGCCATGTCGATGCCGCCGCGGATCGTCCGCGCCACCGCGAGCCTGGCCGAGGCCGCGCGGAACCAGGGCATCGCGTGGCGGAGCGGCTCGAGTGCGGCGGACACCCGGGAGTTGTCGAGGAAGTCAGAGACCTCCTCGTAGCTCAGCCGTGCGTCTGAATGGAGGATGCTCTCGTAGACGTCGACCGCGGTGATCCTCCCCTCCGGATCGATGCGCAGCTCTGCCGTGACCGTCAGCCGATCCTCGCCGGGCACCAGGCTGACCCACTCCGTCGAGAGGGCCTCCGGCAGCATCGGGAGGGTGCGTCCGGTCAGATACACGCTGGCGGCACGCTCGCGCGCGGTCCGATCGAGAGGGGTGCCTTCGATCACGAACTCCGAGGCGTCGGCGATCGACACCAGCAGGCGCAGTGCGCCGTCCGGGCCCGGTGGCAGGATGGAGATCGCATCGTCGATGTCACGCGTCGTCGGCGAGTCCACCGTGCAGGTGGGAATCCCGCGGAGATCCCGGCGCGCGCCCGGCACGTGCGGAATTGCCGTCGCGCGCTGGGCGTCCTCCAGTACGTCGGGCGGGAACTCCGTGGTCAGCTCGTGACGGACGATGATCCGCTCCAGCGAGCGATCCGCCTCAGGTGCCAGCTTCCGCTCGAGCACCGCGCGGCCGTCCTCGAGCCGGGCCACCACTGCATCACCGCTGGCCACCGTGACGCCGCCGGTCTCGAGCGGCCAGTCCGAATTCGCGACCTCCTTGTCCGGGCGAAGCACGACCGAGGCCTTGCGTTGAGCGACCTCGCCGAACAAGCGCGTTCGCACCCGCGAGATCAGCTCGAGCTTCGACGCAGCCCAGCGTCCATCCTCCTGCTGCGCAACTTCAGCGGTGACGCGATCTCCGGCGACGAACCCCGCCAGCACCGGCGGCGGAACGAACGCGGAGACCAGGGTGGCTTCACCCGGCAGTTCGAATTCGAGGAACCCGAACCCTCGAGGGTGCACGTCGACTTCGCCGGTAACCGTGTGCGTGGGAGCGGTGGCCATACTCGGGTCCGATGCTACCCGCCGGCAGCCCGGCCCCAACGGCGAACATCACGCCGCGCTGCCAATTCCGTTCCCGAAACCCCTGGCGGGTGCGTGCATCCAGAGAAGCACCTGCGCGAATCGGGCTTCTCGGAACTTCCGTGGCTGAGCGTTCGCAGAAGGGATCGCGAGCGAACCCGCGTGAGGCTCGATCCGCCACTGGAACGCGTCTAGTGATCGCCGTACCGCTTCTCGCCGGCCTCGATGCGGATCGGCAGCTTGTTCTCGCGAGTGGGCAGCGGGCACGTCGCGTAGGGCGTGAACGCGCACGGAGGATTGTATGCGCGGTTGAAGTCGAGCACGACCTGCCCGTCGCGAGGCAGGTCCGTGTACAGGAATCGTCCGGCGCCGTAGGTGTCGCTCCGGTTGGTGAGATCGCCGA
>JBAWAM010000749.1:0-22747 GCA_049589315.1 Myxococcaceae bacterium | reverse complement strand
GCTCGAAACGATCCGCGAGTCGGATCACGGGGACGCTCGCATTGATCCCGAGCCGCCCGGTCAGGTAGGCGAACCGCGAGCCGAAGGCGGCCGAGTTCGCCGGCTGATCCCCGATCCCGATGTAGTTCTGCGGACCGAGCTCCAGGCTCGCCGCATTCGTCCGGATCACGTAGGACGACAGGTTCTCCCTGCTTCCGACCGGCGAATCGGCGACCTCGAGATGGGTCACCAACAGCTCACCACTCCGCGGGTCGAGCGCGAGCCCATACGGGTGCGGCGCGCGGGGCTTGCCTTCCGAGTACCCGGGGGCACCGTCGACCGCGGGCGCCGTGAGCGACGGCGCCAAGCCCGAGCAGTCCCGCTGGGTCGCATCCGTCGCGCCGCGGCAACTGAGGGATGTCCCGTTCACGTCGATGGCGAAGAGGTTGTCGCCCTCGGAGCGCGTCGGCACGATCAGGCGGACTCCCTCGGCCCCCTGGTACGCGACCAACTGCCCCGCCAGCGGGTTGATGTAGACCTGCTGCGATGGGTCGAGGTTGAGCGCCGAGATCTGCTTCGGCCCTTCCGTCGGCGCAGCGGAGTTCACATCCAGAGGCGGAAGCTCGTAGGCATTCAGATCGACCGCGGTGACGGAACCGAGGGTCCACCGCCGATCGAAGTCCGAGTTCGCGACGAAGAGGCGTCCCTGGTCCGTCGGGGAGGCGGGATCGAAGACGTGAGCGATCCCGGTGGGAAAGTAGAAGCGGTCGAGGGGCGGTGGTTCGGACTGAACCTCCGCCCCGCAGGCGCTCAACGCGAGCAGGGCGATGATGGGTGCGCGTCGCATGAAGGGTGGCGGAGTGTAGGAAGGCCACCCCCTGCCCGCAACATCAAAACCCAGACAACCGAGCACGCGGTGGGCGCACGCTCGGCCGGCGCTCGGGTCATTCGGCCTGGATCTTCGAGAAATCGGCCGCCCTCCCGAAGAGGGTGCCGATCTCCACGAGCAGGCGAACCCGGTTCTCCCGGAGCGCCTTGTCCTCGGCCATGACCATGACCTTGTCGAAGAAATGGTCGACCGCCGGCTTGAGCCCGGTGATCTCCCTCATCGCGCCGGCGTAATCGTCCGACTTCACCTGCTCGGCGACCTTCCCGGCCGCCTGGGTGAAGGCCTGGTGCAGCGCCTTCTCCGCATCCTCGGCGAACAGCTTCGGATCGGCCTGACCGGCGGCGACGTCCTTCCCCTGCTTCTCGACGATGTTGACGACGCGCTTGAACGCGACCGCCAGCGGGGCGAAGTCGGGGCGGCCGACGATCTCGGAGAGCGCGTTCAGGCGCTTCTGCGCAGCGACCAGATCGTCGAACCCGGCCGAGAGCACGGCCTCGACCACGTCCGCCCGGTGTTTCTCCGACCACATCGACTTGAGCCGACCGCGGAAGAAGTCCAGCACCTGCTCGCGCGGCGCAGGCTCGTTCGGCTTCCGCTTGATGTCCTTGAGCTTCGAGCCGAGGTGATGGAGCGCCTCGTCGATCGCGTTGGCGAGCGAGAACCGGTAGCCGCGCTCGACCACGATGTGGATGATGGCCAGGCACGCACGCCGCAGGCCGAACGGATCCGCCGCGGCGGTGGGCCCCTTCCCGATCGCGAAGATGCCGACCAGGGAGTCGAGCCGGTCGGCGATGCCGATCAACGCGCCGGCGTCCTGGGTGGGGAGCGTGTCGCCGGCGTTGCGAGGCAGGTAGTGCTCGAAGATCGCCACCGCGACCTCTGGCTTCTCCCCCGCCGCCTTCGCGTACTCGCGGCCCATCACCCCCTGGAGCTCGGGGAACTCGCCGACCATCCCGGTCACCAGGTCCGTCTTGGCCAGGGTCGTCGCGCGCTCGATCACCTCGAGCTTGTCCGAGTGACCGGTCGCCTTCGCCAGCCAGTCGGCCAGCAGGCGCATCCGCGTCACCTTCTCCCAGTAGGAGCCCAGCTTCTGCTGGAAGACCACGCGCTCGAGCTTCGGCACGCGCTCCTCCAGCGGGATCTTCCGGTCCTCGTCGAAGAAGAACCGTCCGTCCGCCAGCCGCGCCCGGAGCACGCGCTCGTAACCGCGCAGCGAGAGCGCCTCGTCGCGCACGGGCGTGTTCGAGACGGCGATGAACTTCGGCAGCAGGTTGCCCTTCCCGTCCACCAAAGAGAAGTAGCGCTGGTGGCCCTTCATCTCCGAGATGAGCACCTCGGGCGGGAGATCCAGGTGGCGTTCGTCGAAGGTCCCTACCACCGGGTTCGGAAGCTCGACCAGGTTGGTGACCTGATCGACCAGCGACTCGTCCTGCAGGAGCTTTCCGCCGGCCTTCTGCGCCGCGGCCCCGATGCGCTCGCGGAGCAGTTGCTTGCGTTCGCCGATGTCGGCGATCACGTTCGCCTTGCGCAGCGTCTCCACGTACGCGCCCGGGTCGCGCAGCTCGATCGGGTTCGGAGAGAGGAAGCGATGGCCCTTCGTCACCCGCCCGCTCCGCACGTCACCGAACACCACCGGGATGACCTCTTCCCCCAGCAGCGCGACGATCCAGTGCAGCGGCCGGGCGAAGGACAGATCCACGTCACCCCAGCGCATCGACTTGCGGAAGTTGATCGAGTGGACCGCCGTCTGGAGCACCTCGCTCAGGATCTCCTGCGCGGGGCGCCCCTTCTCCTCCACCTTCCCGCCGAGGTACTCGCCCTTCGGGGTCTGCACCCGCTGCAACTTGTCCACGGTCAGCCCGAGGCTCTCCGCGAACTTCTCCGCCGCGCGGGTGGGCTTGCCGTCCTGGTCGAACGCCGCCTTCGCCGACGGACCGGTCACCTCCCGGGTGATGTCCTCGCTCTTCGCCGCGACGTTCTTCACCCACACCGCCAGGCGGCGCGGGGTGCCGAACACCTGCACGTCACCGTGGTTGAGCCGGGCGGCCTGCATGCGCTCGGCAATCACCTTCCGGAGATCCTCCAGCGCAGGCTCGATGAACGACGCCGGTAGCTCCTCCGCCCCGATCTCGAGCAACAGATCACTTGCCACCGGCCACCTCCCAGTTCTTCCAGAACTCGCTCGCGGGCTGGCCCTCGAGCACCGGCGGCTGCTCGCCCACCGTCCACTGCGTCTTCGTGAGCGGGAAGCCGAGCTTCTGGCGGACCTTGAGGTAGCCCTCGGCGCAGAGGCGGGCGTTGTCGCGCACGCGCTTGATGAAGTTGGCGCGCTCGGTCACCGAGATGGCCCCGCGCGCGTCCAGCAGGTTGAAGGTATGCGAGCACTTCAAGGCAAAGTCGTACGCGGGCAGCGGCAGCTCGAGACCGATGAGCCGCTTGCACTCGCGTTCGTACTCGTCGAAGAGCCGGAACAGCATGTCCGTGTCCGCGCACTGGAGCGCGTACTTGCTCATCTCCACTTCGTTCTCGTGGAAGACCTCGCCGTAGCGCACGCCCTTCGTCCACTCGATGTCGTACACGTTCTCCTTGTTCTGGAGATACATGCAGATGCGCTCGAGCCCGTAGGTGAGCTCCGCCGACACCGGGCGGCACTCGAAGCCGCCGCACTGCTGGAAGTAGGTGAACTGGGTCACCTCCATCCCGTCACACCACACCTCCCAGCCCAGCCCCCAGGCGCCGAGCGTGGGCGACTCCCAGTCGTCTTCGACGAACCGGATGTCGTGCTCGAGCGGGTCGATCCCGAACGCGCGGATCGAGTCCAGGTAGAGCTGCTGCACGTTCTTCGGCGCAGGCTTGAGGATCACCTGGAACTGGTGGTGCTGGAACAGACGGTTCGGGTTCTCGCCGAAACGTCCGTCCGCCGGGCGGCGGGAGGGCTGGACGTACGCCACGTTCCAGGGCTCGGGTCCGAGCGCATGGAGGAACGTGGACGGATGCATCGTGCCCGCGCCGACCTCGAGGTCGTACGGCTGCGCGATGATGCACCCCTGCTTTGCCCAGAAATTCTGGAGGGAGAGGATCAGGTCCTGGAAGTACATGTTCGGGGTCGCGGACCATAGGAATGCGGGTCCGTACCGTCAAGGACGCATGATCGCGCTGTCCGTCTCTCGGACGATGCCCACGTTGTTCTGGGCTGCCCTGAAGAGGCGGTCCAGGAGCTCGAGCCGATGTACACGTTCAATGATCGGACGGTGGTCATCACTGGAGGAACGAGGGGGCTGGGACTGGCGCTCGCCCGGGAAGCAGGTCGACAGGGCGCCCGCGTGGCGATTTGCGCCCGGAATGCCGCCGAGATCGACGCCGCCCGCCAGGACCTCGCGTCACGAGGAATCCGGGTCTACGCCCAGGTCTGCGACATCCGGAACCGCACCGAGGTCGACGACTTCATCGAGAACACCCGCGCCGCGCTGGACGACGTCGATGTCCTCGTGAACAACGCCGGGGTCATCCAGGTCGGGCCCTTCGAGGCCATGACGCTCGAGGATTTCCAGGAAGCCCTCGAGGTGTCCCTGTACGGACCGCTCTACTTCACCTGGGCAACCCTCCCCGACATGCGTCGCCGCGACGAGGGGCGCATCGTCAACATCTCCTCGTTCGGAGGTTTGGTGGGCGTGCCGCATCTCTCACCCTATTGCGCGGGCAAGTTCGCCCTGACCGGACTCTCCGAATCCCTTCGCGCCGAGCTGGCACCTGAGGGGATCTCCGTCACGAACGTGTGCCCATGGCTCATGCGCACCGGGAGTCCCCGCCACGCGATCTTCAAGGGCGACGCAGCGCGGGAGAAGGCATGGTTCCTGGCCGGCGCGGTCATGCCGCTGCTGACGATGAAGCCTGAGCGCGCTGCGCGGAAGATCCTGGAAGCATCCCGCCGTGGCCGCGCACAGCTCATCCTCACGCCGCAGGGGAAGTTCGCGGTCCGGATGAAGCAACTCTTCCCCGAGCTCACGCTGCGGCTGCTCTCGGTCATTGACCGTGTGCTGCCGCCCCCGGATGGCGCGGGGACTGAACGTCGGGAAGGCGCCGAAGTCGAGCTCCCTCCTGCGCTGCGTGGCGCGGAGCGGCTCAACGAGCGGTACGGCCGAGCACTGCACGAATACGTGCAGTGAGTGACCATCGAATATGCTCGTCGGATGACGCTGCGTTGGCTCTGCGCTTGTTGGCTCTTCCTGTTGATCGCGTGCGGCGAAGCGCCCCTCTCCACGGATGCATCCGACGCAGGGGGCGTCGACGCGGGCGAGCACGGCCATTCCAGCCCGGATTCGGGCTGCGCGGATTGCGACGCGGGCGCCGAGCCCGATGCCGGCTTCCCTCCGGACGGAGGCCCTGATGACGCGGGCGCAGTGGAGAGCGGCCCGCTCCGGATCCACCTGGCACCGGACGGGGACGACGCTCGGAACGGGCTCAGCCACGAGGCTTCGGTGCTGACCCTCGAGCGGGTCAATGCCCTGCTCCACGCGCTCCAGCCCAGGCGGGACGTCGAGATCCGGATCGCCCCCGGGACCTATTTCGCGCAGCGAGTGAATTGGACGTACACGATGCCCGAGTACGCGATCGTGTTCATGCCCGCAGACGGTGGGACGTCCCGCCCCGTGTTCGACGGGTGCACGGCCGATGGCACGTGCAGCGGTGGCACGTGGTTTCGTTTCGTCAACTCCGGCGGGCGCCCGACAAACCTCGTATTCCGATACCTTCGGGTCCAGCGGTACAGCACAGCGATCAGCCTCGAGGGCGATCGCAACCGGGTGGACGGCCGGAATGGAAACAACACGATCTTCGGCTGCTACTTCGATCGCATCGGGAACGTCTTCAACACCGCGCTGAGTCCCTCGACAGCAGCGGTCCGTCTGGTGAACTCGGACGACAACCGGATCGAGAACAACCACTTCGTCGACATCATCAACTCAAGCAGCCCGGCATTGCTGCACGCCATCTATGCCGCGCACGGGTCCGAACGGAACGTCGTTTCCCGGAACAGATTCGTCCGGAACGCCGGTGATCCCGTGCGCCTGCGGGACTTCTCCAACGACAACCGGATCCTGGAGAACACGTTCGTCCAGTCCGGCATCGAGGCCGGCTACACCGACTGGTACTGCGATCAAGACGCGCGGACCGACTGCACCAAGCCCACACCGGAGTGCCCGTCCTGGGACAACCAGTTCCGCGACAACGTCCTCAACGGCACCTACGCGTGCGCGCCGCTCGGCACGTTCCATTACTTCCAGGACGAGACCACCAGCGGGTGCCAGAAACCCACGAGCACGTCGGTCCGCCTGCGCACCTCGGGCAACGTCCAGCAGACTCCGCCTTGCAGTCCCTGACTCAAGTGAACTTCGCCATGTGCGCCTCGCCAAAATGCGCACGGGCGCGGTGCAGATTGTGACGGCGGCACCGCAGAGCAATGTTGACCACTGTGGCTTCGCCTCCATGCGCGAACGGGTGCACGTGGTCGAACTCCAGCTGGTGCGTGGACCCGCATCGCTTGCCGTGGGTCCCCATGAAGGAGCAGCTGCCCTGGTCGCGGGTCCAGACCGCGCGACGCACCTCGGCGGGAATCATCCGGCTTCGCGGGCCAGGTCCGGAGCGCTTCATGGCTTCGGGCTTCGAGGCGCTCTTCCCCGCTGGTTCCGGCCCGGAACCGCTGTGGGCCACAGGAGCAGGCGTCGCCCGCGCGCCCCGCTTTCGCCGCGCGCAGAGCTCGAGCGTCCTCTGCATGCACACGCGCAGTACGGCCTCCAGGTTGCCGTCCGGTACGAGGTGGCTGAGCGCCGACTTCACCTGGTTCAGTTCCTCCATGAACTCGGGGCCGACCGTCATCTTCAGCGAGTGCCGCTCGGCGTCGATGGGCTGGAGCTTCGGGCGAGACGCCGGGGTGGGCTCGACGCTCGCACCGAACGTGAAGGACGCAGGCGTCGGCTCGGTCCTGCTCGTCTCGGGAGCATTCGGAGCGACGCTGGGCACAGACGCTGGTTCCGGCCCGGAACCGAGTGGCAGCAAGTCAACGGTCGCAGACGCACGGCTCGGGAGACGCCGGAGGCTCTCCTTCACCTCGGGGCGAGGTCGAAGTGAGGCGACCAGGACCTGGACCTGTTCTTCCGTCTTTCCCGCCGCACGGTCGAGCAGCTCTCGATGGTTATCCGGCTGAAGCACGTCCTTGAGCAGGACGAACGTGGTGAGACACAGCCGACCATCGGCGAGGTAGTCGGCGGCGACCGGGAACCGGGCCAGGAGCTTCACCGACGTCGTGCGCCGGAAGGCCGAGGCTTTCGGGAGCCCGAGCGCATCGGTGCAGTACGCGAAGAGCGACGGGTAGCCATGGTCGAGGTGCGTCCTCCGTCGGTCCATCTCACCGAGGCACCAGAGGAACTCGACCAGACTGAGCCGTTCGGCGCTACGCAGCTCCGCGAGACGGGTGGTGAGCGCATCCGAGGTGAGTTCGGAGAGAGACATGGGCGGCAGCGAGTTCGTCAGCATGCCGCATCGCTACCATGGTGTTTCCAGCGCCAATTCGAGGGCTCTGGCCGTGCGCAGGAGCGACGAAATCAAGTTGGCGTGACCCGCGATACAGACGGGGTATGCGTTCGCCGCGGCATGCCCGTGCGACGTTCGCGAGCGTGGCCGCATCGGAGTGGTCGTCTCGACGAACGGTCGCGGAGGCTGCCCCCCGTCAAGCACGGATGAAGCCGAGCACGAGCTTCATTTAGAACCGCACATTTCCCCGCGGATGAGCGACGCCACCCGCAGCTACATGCTCTCGATCTTGATGTAGCGGACCAACGTCGGGAGGTTCTGCAGGACGAGGAGCGCCGCCCCTGCGATCAGCACCCCCTTGAGCAGGCCGTACGTCTTCAGCTTCATGTTCCCCAAGGTGCGGCGCCGCGCCGTGGCGGGCAATCGCGACGCAACGACACTTCCCCCTGACGCGCAGTCAATCGCCCCGCTGAGCGCACGTGACTACGGTGTCGCGGTGGCTGACCTGGGCAAGCGAGCCGTCGAGCACCCGTCCTTGCGGCACGTGTGGGCAGTGCGGATCTCCCATCGACGGAGGAACGCCCGATGTCCAAGCTGAAGCAGGTCCCAATCGCCGAGCAGAAGCCGCCGCTGGAGGAGATTCACATCCTCTGGACCTCCGAAGGGATGAGCTGTGACGGCGACACGGTATCGATGACGAACGGCACCTCGCCGGCGATCGAAGACATCGTGATGGGGACCATCCCGGGGATCCCGAAGGTCCACCTCCACAACAAGGTCCTGGCCTACGAGACGGGCGAGGCGTACCTGCAGGCGTTCCGCAAGGCGGCGAAGGACGAGCTCGGCCCGTTCATCCTGGTGGTGGAGGGCTCAATCCCGAACGAGAAGATCAACGGCGACGGCTATTGGACGTCGATGGGCAACGACCTCGAGACGGGCGAACCCATCACGCTGAACGAGTGGCTCGATGTCCTCGCGCCGAAGGCCTGGGCAGTGGTCGCCGCCGGAACCTGCGCCACGTATGGCGGCATCCACGCGATGGCGGGGAATCCCACCGGGTGCATGGGGCTGGCGGACTATCTCGGGTGGACCTTCCGCGCCCGCTCAGGCCTGCCGATCGTCAACGTTCCCGGCTGTCCCATCCAGCCCGACAACTTCATGGAGATACTGCTCTGGGTCCTGCAGTACGCCGCAGGGCGCGCCCCGGTGCCACCGCTGGACGACCAACTCCGGCCCACCTGGATCTTCGGCAAGACCGTCCACGAGGGCTGCGATCGGGCCGGGTACTACGAGCAGTCGGACTTCGCGCACGACTACAACTCGCCGAAGTGCCAGGTGAAGATCGGCTGCTGGGGGCCGGTGGTGAACTGCAACGTCCCCAAGCGCGGCTGGCAGAGAGGCATCGGCGGGTGCCCGAACGTGGGCGGCATCTGCATCGGCTGCACGATGCCCGGGTTCCCGGACAAGTTCATGCCGTTCATGGACGAGCCTCCCGGCGCGACCTTGTCGTCCGCGCTGAACAGGCCGTACGGCGCGCTGGTCCGCCGCCTGCGCGCCCTCACCAACGCGACGATGAACCGCGAGCCGAAGTGGCACCACAACGGCCCCGCGCTCACCAGCGGCTACGACCCGCGCTGGAAACCCTGACCTCATCCCCCGAGAGGAAGCTCCACGATGCCGCAGGCAACCGCCGATTCGCAGAGGAAGCTGGTGTCGATGGCGTGGGATCCCGTGACCCGGATCATCGGGAACCTCGGGATCTACACGAAGATCGACTTCGAAAACCGCGAGGTCGCCGAGTGCAAGAGCACCTCCTCCCTCTTCCGCGGCTACAGCGTGTTCATGAAGGGGAAGGATCCGCGCGACGCGCACTTCATCACCAGTCGCATCTGCGGCATCTGCGGCGACAACCACACCACCTGCTCGGTGTACGCGCAGAACATGGCCTACGGCATCAAGATGCCGCCGATGGCCGAGTGGATCTACAACCTGGGCGAGGCGGCCGAATACATGTTCGACCACTCGATCTTCCAGGACAACCTGGTGTTCGTGGACTTCTGCGAGCGGATGGTCGCGGAGACGAACCCCAGCGTGCTGGCGAAGGCCGAGCGCACCGAGGCCCCCAACGCGGCGGTCCACGGGTTCAAGACGATCGCGGACATCATGCGCGCCTTCAACCCGTTCACCGGCTCGTTCTACCGCGAGGCACTGCAGATGAGTCGGCTGACGCGCGAGATGTTCTGCTACATGGAAGGCCGACACGTGCACCCGTCCACGCCGTACCCGGGCGGCATCGGCACGGTGGCGGCGCCGCAGACCTTCACGGACTACCTGTCGCGGCTGATGCAGTTCATCGACTTCGCCAAGCGGCTGATCCCGCTCAACGACGACGTCTTCAACTTCTTCTACGAGGCGCTCCCCGGCTACGAGAAGGTCGGCCAGCGGCGGGTCCTCCTGGGCTGCTGGGGCGCCTTCCAGAACCCGGACGTCGTCGACTACCGCTACGAGCACATGACCGACTGGGGCCGGGCCATGTACGTGACGCCCGGGATCATCGTGGACGGCGAGCTGATCACCACCGACCTGGTGGAGATCAACCTCGGGATCCGGATCCTGCTCGGCAACTCCTACTACGACGACTGGAAGGGCGAAGAGGTCTTCGTGAAGAAGGACCCGCTCGGCAATCCGGTCGACAAGCGGCACCCGTGGAACCAGACCACGATCCCCCGGCCGCAGAAGCGGGATCTCGAGAACGGCCCCTACAGCTGGGTGATGAGCCCGCGCTGGTATCAGCAGAAGACGGGCCAGTACCTGGCGCTGGACACCGGCGGCGGGCCGCTCGCCAGGCTCTGGGTGACGGCGCTCGCGAACCGGGTGAACACGCCCTACGTGAAGTCCACCGGCCACAGCGTGCAGATCCACCTGCCGAAGACCACGAACCACCCCGAGAAGACGCTGGAGTGGAAGATCCCCCAGTGGTCCAACACCATCGAGCGCGACCGGGCACGCGCCTACTTCATCGCCTATGCCGCAGCGATGGCGATGTACTTCCTCGAGAAGGCGATGGAGCGCCTGCACATGGGCGACGTCCGGACCTTCGAGCACTTCGAGGTGCCCGACGAGGCGATCGGCTGCGGCTTCCACGAGGCCGTCCGGGGCGTGCTCTCACACCACCTGGTCATTCGGGACAAGAAGATCGCCAACTACCACCCCTACCCGCCGACCCCGTGGAACGCCAGCCCACGCGACGAGTTCGGCACGCCTGGCCCCTACGAAGATGCCGTGCAGGGGATGCATATCTTCGAGGAGAACGGTCAGGAGAACTTCAAGGGCATCGACATCATGCGGACGGTCCGCAGCTTCGACCCGTGCCTCCCCTGTGGCGTCCACATGTACCTGGGGAACGGCAAGGTCCTCGAGCAGCGACACTCACCGATGCTCGGCTCGCCCGGCGGTTCGGGAGGCGTGGGCGGATGAAGACGAAGCTCGGAATCAAGTGGCACACGTGGCGCCGCAGTCGGAAGACCACGCAGATCTCGAACATCTGTGTGGGCACGGCCGATGTGAAGGTGGACCTGCCGTCCCACACGACCGGCGTCGCCCAGGGGAACAAGCGCGGGCTGAAGAAGCACGAACGCGGGATCTACTTCTGGGGCCACAAGAGCCTCAAGGCCACCGCCACCGCGAGGCGGTCGACCGGCGTCAGCCCGTTCGCCCGCAACTCAATCGTGCCCGGAGCTCCCCGATTGACGCCTCCGTGATCGAGAGCGGCTACGGATCCACGCGGTGGGCGCGCTGGTTGGCGATCGCCCACGGCATCACGTCGCCCAACGCGCACCGCGTCTCGGCGTAGCGCGCGTTGGTCACGTTGGCTACCGTCCACGTCTGTCCATCCGACACGACGGTCTCGACTGCGCCAGGATCGAGCTCGAACGTCTGACCGCCGGCGGTGAACCGGGTCGCGTGGAAGAGGTTCTTTCCACAGCTCGAGTGCTCGCAGCCCACGATCTCCTCACCGCGCGAGAGCCTGAACGGGGCGATCTCCGCATCCGTCAGGATCCGCTCCATCTGCGCCGTCTCCGCCGCCACCAGGAGCCCGCCCGCTTCATCGCGCACCACCAGCGCCCGGTTCTCCGGGTTGTCCTCCGACGAAGCGTCCACCACCACGACGTGAAGCACCTCGCCCAGGGTCAGCGGCGCCGCGACGCCTTCCGGGAGTGCGACGGTGACCGTCCCCTTCAACGGTCCTCCTGCCGGACCGGGGCGCGAGAGCTGAAGGATCATCGTCCCGTTCTCGTAGCGGACCGAGCCAAGCGTGCCGGCTCCCTTGTAGACCTCGCGGCGGCCTTCCCTGCGCCATTCGAAGAAGCCCTGGTCCTCCGGTTGCGGGATGCGGACCTGCCAGCTTCCACCGAACAGCGGAAACCCGGTCGCGGGACAGGTGCGGGTGCAGGCGCCGTTGAAGCAGAGCTCCCCATCGCCCGTGCAATCCGCGTGGGACACGCACGAAGCGCCGCGTCCGGGGGAGACCTCCACGACCAGGTCTTCGACCCGGAAACGCTTCTCCGAGCAGAGCGTCGACGGCTCCGGGAGGCTCCCCGGCACGACCTCTCCGCCCTGGGCGTTCTCCGCGCCACGCGCCGAGGTGGCGTAGCAGAACTGGAGCTGGAACTCCTCGTCGAGGGGCGGGATGTCGGAGCGCAGGCAAGGGGTGCCGCCAAACAACGAGCTGTCACAGGCCTGCGACGAGTCGATCTGCACCACTCCGTTCCAGACGCGCTCGATGGTCTGACCGGGATCGAGCTTCAGCACCGTGTTCTGCTGCTGCTCGAGATCGCACGCGCATCCGCCGCACACGAGATCGCACGAGAGGCACTCACACCGCGGCGTCTCGACGAACGGCATCCAGTCGCCGCCCACGCTGCGGTGGACAATCATCCCGAGCCGCCCGTCCGTCGCGTCGACGAAGATCGGCGTCGATTCGGTGTTCTTGATGCGCAGCGTGACGGACGTCGAAGAATCCGGTCCACAGCGGCAGGCGGACACCGCCACGCAGAGGAGAAGATGCGGGAGTAGCGTTCGCACGGGAAAGCCACGCTCGCACGATACAAGCGGTTTTCCAAGCGGTCGCCCGCCCCCTTGCCACCGGGGATCCGTTCAAGGATTCTTCGCCGGCCCATGCGCTTGCGAACGCTTCTCATCGTGCTCAGTGGCCTCCTCTGGGCCGCGTGCGATCCGGTCGGTGGCGAGTCCGGACGGGGCGAGGCACGCCCTCGGGTCGCGCCCCCCAGGCTGAGCCGGGTGGAGCTGCTGCCCCCCGCCGTCGACCGTCAGACGCTCAACCGGGTCGAGGTCCGAGATCCGCTGGCCATCGCCTCCACGCAGCTCGACCTGTTCACCCAGGCCGACGGCGTGGTCGACATCCTGTGGGTGATCGACGACTCCGGCTCGATGAAGAATCAGCGGACCACGCTCACCGACAACTTCGATCGGTTCGTGCAGGAGCTGCTGAAGCTCAACACCCGCTTCCAGATGGGCGTGATCAGCACGAACGCGAACGATCGCGGCGAGCTGCGCGGGCGCACGAAGATCATCACGAACGACACCCCGGACCCGCGGACGTTGTTCATCGACAACACCACCTTCCCCGAGTCCCGCACCCGCTGGGAGCTGGGCCTGCGGATGATGCAGATCGCCCTCACTGCCCCCGCGATCAACGGTCCCAACCGCGGCTTCCTCCGGCCCAACGCTGCGCTCGCGGTGATCGCGGTGAGCGACGAGGACGACAGCTCGTACGGGGACACCGCGCACTACACGCGGTTCCTCCGCTCGGTGAAGGGCAAGGGGAACGAGAACCTCCTCACCTTCTCCGTGATCGGCGGCACCACGCCAAGCGGCTGCTTCCCGCCGGGCGAAGAGGTCTACCACGGTGGCCTCGCCGAGCCCGCGTTCAGGTACTCCGCGGTGGCCACCCAGACCGGCGGGATCGTGGGCTCCATCTGCGACAACTCGTTCGAGCAGACCCTGGTGAAGATCGCCCAGGCCATCAATACGCTGCGCCGCGTGTTTCCGCTGTCGCTCGAGCCGGACGCGGACACCCTCTCGGTCCGGGTCAATGGCGTGGCCATCCCCGAGGACGTGGTGAACGGCTGGCAGTATCGGGAGGACACGCAGAGCATCGCCTTCCTCGGCAACTTCGTGCCGCCTCCGGGTGCCTCCATCCGGATCGAGTACGCCATCGCGGAGTAGCGTCGTGCACGGAACCGTCCTCACCTCCCCTGCCCACTTCGCCCTGATCACGGCGCTCGCCCTGACGACGCTGTGGACCGGCTGTGCCCGCACCGCGCTCGAGCCACCCTGCCCACTGGGGTTCACCCAGGACGGCAACGCCTGCATCTGCCTCACCGATCAAGGCTGCCCGGTGGGCCACGCCTGCGAAGAGGGCGTCTGCATCTGCCGCGAAGACGCGTGCTGTCCGGCCGGGTACCAGTACTCCGAGGCGTCCGCGACGTGCGTGTGCCGGGATTCGCAGTGCTGCCCGGCGGACCACGTCTGGATCGCAGACCAGCAGAAGTGCACCTGCGGCGATCAGGACTGCTGCCCCGAAGGCTATGTGTTCCAGGAGGAGCTTCAGGCCTGCCAGTGCGCCTCCGACGAGTGCTGCCCGAAAGGTTTCGCCTTCGACCCGACGGCGCAGATCTGCGTCTGCGACTCCGACGAGTGCTGTCCTGCCGACTACCGGTTCGACGAGTCGCGGAAGGACTGCGTCTGCGCGAAGGACGCCTGCTGCCCGCCGGAGCACAAGTACAACGAGAACGTGAAGGCCTGCGTGTGCGTGGGCGACTCCTGCTGCCCGGCCGGCTTCGAGAAGGATCCTGCCGGGGACCGCTGCGTCTGCATCAGCGACGCGTCGTGCGGACCCAATCAGTTCTGCGACCGGATGGGCTCTGGCGCGTGCCGCTGCGTCAACAACCAGGGCTGTCAGGCCGGCCAGTACTGCAACACCTTCGGGTTCTGTCAGTCGATCGCCGCCTGTACCTCGAACGCGGATTGTCCGCCGTCGATGTTCTGCGACGTGAGCAGGGACGCCTGCGTACCGGCGGGTCCCTGCACGCTGGATGCGCACTGCCCGTTCGGACAGATCTGCGATGCAGCCAGCGCCTCCTGTCGCAACGGCTGCCGCAGGGATTCGGACTGTCCCCAGAAGGATGCCTGCATCAACGGCCTCTGCCTGGACTTCTGCCGCGACAACAACTCCTGCGGGGTCGACCAGTTCTGCAGCGAGTCCTCCGGCGCGTGCTTCTTCGAGAGCGGCCGCTGGGATTGCCGTCGCTGCGAAACGAACCTGGACTGCCCGCTCATCCGGGGCGGAGAGAATGCCCCCTGCCTGGGCTTCATCTCCGAAGGCCAGAACGAGGTCCGCTTCTGTGGGATGCCCTGCACCGACAACGGCGACTGCCCGTCGGGGTACGACTGCACGGGCGTCATCCACGTGTGCAACGGCGACAGCGACTGCGCGAGCGCTGACGGGGTCCGCCCGACCTGCGAGGGCTTCCTCGTCGAGAACGAGTCCGGCACCCAGTTCTACTGCGCCGGCCCGAGCGGCGAGCCCCACGCGTACTCGAAGTCGTGCGCGCCCTCCTCCGGATTCTGTCCTGCCAGCTCCCCGCCCTGACGTAGATTGCCCGCAGAGGGGATCATGAACATCAAGTGTCCGAAGTGCGGGAGCGGCCTGGAGACCGGCAAGCGGCCCGTCGGAAGCAATATCGTCTGTGGTTGCGGGAACGTGGTGGCGGTGCCCAGGAAGAGCGGTTTCCCGACCTGGCTGATCATCGGCCTGGTCGGCGTCGCCGGGTGCGTGCCCTGCACCGGCATCCTCGCCGGGATCGCCATTCCGAACTTCCTCAAGTTCCAGGCGCGCTCGAAGCAGACCGAGTGCAAGGTGAACCTCAAGGCGCTCTACGCGGCGCAGCAGGCGTACTTCGACGAGAAGAAGGCCTACGCGCCGGAGCTCGCCGACGTCGGCTTCTCTCCCGAGCCGGGCAACCGGTACGCCTACCTCACCTCGCTCGAGGGAAGATTCGTCGACCGGGCCACTGCGGCCCGCGAGTCCATGGCTCCGCTCGATGAAGCGACGGTCCGCGCAGCGGTGGAGAATCTCGGCGTGGGAATCGAGGGTGAGTGCCCCGAGTGCGCGCTCACCGCCGCCTGCGTCGGCAACATCGACGGAGACGAGACGCTCGACGTGTGGACCGTCTCCTCGCTCGTGCGCACCACGAGTGACGGGCAGCAGGTCCCGCCCGGAACGCCGTTCCAGCACGTCGACGACGTGGTGGAGTAGGCGCTCAGCTCCGGGTGGACGAACGGAGGACGCCGGGGAGTCGTCCTTCGACATCCGACAGTCGCGGCAGCCCGGCCACAGCGCCCATCTTCTGCACCACGGTCGACCCGACCTGGCAGGCGAAGGTCGCGAGCTCTCGCAGCTCCCCCACGCCCGCCTTCAGCAGCGTGTCTGCGTCGGGGAACAGGCGGGTGAGTCCGAACAGGAAGGCAGCCGTGAAGCCGTCGCCGGCACCGGTGGTGTCGACCACGGGGACGCTCGGCGCGGGGACCCGGACGATCCGGCCCTGCCACAGGAACGCCGCCCCGCGACTTCCGAGTGTCACCATCGGCAGGGGGACGCCGCCGTCGTTCAACGTGGTCAGCGCTTCGTCGACGTCGCGCGTGCCGACGACGAACTCGATCTCGTCCTCCGAGAGCTTCACCACGGAGCACATCGGGAGGATCTGGCCGATGAGGTTGCGAAGGACCTCTGGATCAGGCCAGAGGTGGAGGCGGAGGTTGGGATCGCAGCAGAGGATCCGGCCGCTCCCCTTCGCGATGCGGAGCATCCGGAGCATCGCGGTCTGGGCTTTGTCCCAGAGCAGTGAGTTGGTCCCGCAGTGGATGGCGCGCGCGCGGGAGAGGAAGTCGGCGTCTATCTCCCGCTCGTCCAGGAACTGCTCCGCGGCCCGCGTCCGATGGAACGAGAAGCTCCGCTCGCCGGTCTCGGTGAGCGAGATGAACACGAGGCCGGTCTTTCCCTCCTCGGTCTGGCGCACATGACTGACGTCGACGCCTTCGGTCGCGAGGCTGGTCTTCAGGAAATCCCCGAACTCGTCGGCGCCCACCACTCCGATCAGTGCGGAGCGGCCGCCAAGGCGGGCCACGCCGACGGCCACGTTCGCCGGGGAGCCACCGGAGCAGCGGGTCCAGGTCTCGACTTCGGCGACGCGGCGGCCGGGACGCTCGGGGAGGAAGTCAACGAGGGCTTCGCCGATGCAGATCACGTCTCTCATCAATCCAGCCCGATCTGCTCGAGGAAGTCGACGCTCTTGAGTCTCCTCCCGAGCTGATGCGCGATGAAGACGTTCAAGAGGCCCCGCGCACGCCGGCGCTGGTCCGCCGGCATGGGCTGACGCACTCCCGCCTGGAGTCCGACGAGGGCCTGCGCCAACTCGGCCGGGAGGGGCGAACCGCCGTGTACGCGGCCGCGGCAGTTGCCGCACACGGCGCCACCGTGACCGGGATCGAACGCGGCTTCGGGCCCCACTGCGCCGTCACAGAGCGCGCAGGCGTCGAACCTGGGCATCAGCCCGGCCTGTGCGAGCGCATCCAGCTCGAACGCGATCAGCGACGTGGGACCGGCCTGCTTCTGCTCCAGCCGCCCCAGATACGCCTCGAGCGCGTCGAACAGCTGCGCGTGCGGCTCGCGGTCCCGCGTCAGCTCGCGGCACAGCTCCAGGCAGTACATCATCCGGGAGATGAGGACGAGGTCCTCGCGGACATGGTGGAACGTGCGCTCCACGTCCACCCCGTCGAGCCGCACCGTCGACCCGCGACGCTCCACGAGTTGAGCCTTGAGCAGCGTTCCGGGCTCGAGCGCGCCGGCGAAACGTCGCTTGCTCTTGCGGGCCCCGGCGGCGAAGGCGCTCAGCTTCCCGTGCTCGCGGGTGAGGAGCGTCACCAACCTATCGGCCTCGCCGTAGTCGACCGTGGAGAGCACCACCGCGCGATCGACGAAGCGTTCCATGCGCTACCCGCCTCCGGGCGACGCGCCGAACCACCACACTGCCGCTCCCGCAGCCGCAGCAGCCAGGGACAGCAAGGCCAGGGTGCGCCACGCCTGCCGGCGGCGGCGCCGCTCCAGCTCGGCCGGAGCCAGCACCGTCTGCGAGCCGGTGTAGATCTCCTCGTATCGGAGCACCGCCTCGTCGGGCGCAAGGCCGATCACCTGCGCGTACGAGCGGATGTAGTTCACCACGAAGATCCGCTCAGGCAGGCGCTCGTGCTGCCCCGTCTCCAGCGCCTGCAGGAGGCTGGGCGGAATCCGGGTGATCCGCGCGACCTCGTCGCGGCTCATCCCACGCAGCTCGCGCTGTTGCGCGAGGTACATTCCGAACTCGGAGTGGTCCACGCTATTGCAGGTTGCCGCCGAGTCGGCGGCAGTCGTCCTTGAGCGGTCCTTCGGGCGCCTTCGCCTCGCACTCGGCGAACCGGGCAGAGGCCTCGTCCTGTTTCCCCTGCTTCGCCAGACACACGCCGAGCCGGTAGTAGGCGTCCGCGTTCTCCGGGCAGTGCTCACGGTAGTTGTCGAGCTGGGTGCAGGCGTCGTCGAGCTTCTGCTGCGACTCGTAGATCGACGCGAGGTTCCGATACCCCAGGCAGAACTTCGGCTCGAGGGTGACCGCCGACTTGATGAAGTCGAGGGCCTTCTCCGGGTTGCCGAGCTTGAAGTGCGCCCAGCCCAGGTTCCCCTGCGCGATGTACGGCGTCTTGTAGCGCATGTCGTTGAGCGCCTGGTCGTAGAGCGTCACCGCCTCGTCGTAACGGGCGAGGTCCAGGTACACGTTTCCCAGGTTCACCTTGGCCTCGGAGAACTGGGGATCCAGCTCGATCGCCCGGAGGAAGCGCGGGATCGCCTCCTGGTGCCGCGCGAAGCCGAGGTGGAGGAGCACGCCCATCGCGTTGTGGGCGTTGAGGTTCTTCTCGTCGAGCGAGAGAGACTGCTCGAGCTCCGTGAAGGCCTCCTGCTTGTTGCCCGCCATCTGCGCCTGGATGCCGAGGTCGTAGTGGATGACGGAGAGCTGGAGCTCCTTCTCGGTGGGTGCGTGCTTGCACCCGGAAAGGACGGTCGCCAGGGAAACGGCGACGAGGACGGCGGGAACGGTGGTGAATCGCATGATCTTGCTCAGAATGCGGCGAACAGCCGCCCGAGTTTCTCCTGCGGAGACGCATCCGTCTCCGACTTCGAAGCCTGTGCGCGGGGCGCGAGGCGTGGATCCTTGAGGAAGACCGGCAGCGTGCGGAGCAGCTCGTCCTGGTCGGCGGTGGGCAGCGCGCGGAAGTTCACCTGGTCCATGATGAACCCCATCGACTCGACGAACCCGAGCGCGTCCTGCTCCTGACCGGCGAACTCCTCGACGCTGAGGTTGCGCTTGTCCGGGACGTACACCGCGCAGTCCGCAGACTCCGCCAGGAAGAGGTAGACGAACGCCGCCATCCCTCCTGAGCCCCGGAGCCCGACGATGAACGCCTGCGCCAGCCCGGCCTGCTTTCCCGGGATCGCCAGGTGCGGCGAATTGATCGACTGGTACAGCGAGACGATCTGGTCCCGATTCGCCGGCAAGCCCCGGAAGCGCTGATCGATCGAAAACACCGCTCCCCCTACCGCGTCGTAAAGCTGAATTCCTTCGTGACGTCCGCCGAATTCGCGGCGGTCGCCTTGAAGTCCACCACCGGCCGGTCGATCATCACGTGGTCTCCACCGATGTTGCCTTCGCCCAGGATCACCCGGAACGCGTGTTCGGCCGAGAGGCTCTTGCGCGGGTCCTTCGACTTCCGGGCGGCGAGCAGCACCGTGTTCTTCCCGGGGACCAGGTGCCTGGTCACTTCGGTGTAGATCTGCGGCTCGTCATTCCGGAGCGTCCGGACCCACTTCGCGTTCACGTACACGTCGATGTCGAACCCGGTCATCCCCGGCGCATTCTGCTCCGTCACCAGGAAGTAGCGCCGGGTGAGCTTCGCCTCGCCTTCGGCGGAGGCGGCGGCCTGCGCAGCGGCGGGAGCGCCCGAGGGATCCACGACCTTGATCGAGTAGCCCGGCGCGTCGATGAAGATGTCGCCCTTGTCGTCGATCCGGACGGTCACCTTCTCCAGCTTGAGGTTTCGCAAGCCCTGGGCGTCGTCGACCTTCACGTCGTTCAGGTACACGGAGCGCGCCTGCGCGGCCAGCGGCGCCAGCAGCACCACGCCCACTGCGGTGAGCGCTCGGAACGTTGTGGTCCATGGCATGGCGGCCATTTTCATGGCGTCACGCCATCCGAGGCAAAGGATTCCTCGGACGGGACGACCCCGACTTCGCGGACCTCCCGGAGAGCAAGCGTCCAGTCGCCGCCCAGTCCCACGCCCTCCCGGAACCGCCGGAAGTCCCTGCGCACCGCGCGCGGGTACTTCCAGAAGATGTCGAGCTCGCCCGCCTTCTTCGCCCGCCGGATTCGCGAGGGGCCGGCGTTGTAGGCCATCAGGGCCATGTCGAGGTCCCCGAACCGGTCGTTCAGCCAGCGCAGGTACCGGATTCCCAGACGGACCTGGAGGGCGGGATCCGTGGCGACCTCCGCCCGTGAAAGCCGGAGGCCCTCGCGCTGGGCCAGGAAGTAGAGGGTGGACGGCTTGATCTGCATCAGGCCCCGGGCGCCCTTGTTGGACAGCGCGTCCTCATCGAAATCCGACTCCACGTCGATGATCGCCAGGATGAGGAGCGGGTCGTAGCCGCCCTGCTGCGCCTCTTCGGCAATGGCCACCCCCACCTGGCGACGAAGGAGGAGGCCCAGGTCCGGGGCCCGGTGGGCCAGTACCTGATCGATGAGTTCGAAGTCCGGGGGCAGTTCTTCGCGCGCCGGGGCGGCCAACTTCGCCGTCGGCACGCGGGCCGGGGCCCAGAAGACCCCGAACCGGGCCGCGCCGATCAGCACCAGCGCGGCGACGAGCGGAATCCGCCCGCATCCAGCGGTGAGTCCGTGAAGTATTCGGAAGAACCGCGCCATCACGAATCCCGGGGGCTAGCTGCCCTCGGGAGCCTCCAGCGCGGCGATGCGCTGCTCGATTCGTTCAAGGCGGGCGGAAAAGTCCTTCAACGCTTCACGCCGAGGGAGCTTCAGGACCGATATCGCCCGCTGGACCGAGTCTTCGATGTTCTTTTCGAGCTCACGTCGCTGGTGGGCCAGCCGCTCCGAAAACAGGCGGGTCTGGCGACGGGTCTCGTCCAGACCCCAGCCGTAGGCCTGGGCAACGCGCTGGGTGGCACGGGTGGCCTCATCCTCGACGGTCGAAACGGCGAGGAGGGCCTGACCCCACACCCTCTCGAAGTACTCGCCGAGGGATTTCTTCTCCTTCGACGTCGTAGCTTCCTTGTCCGGGTGTTCCACCATTGCGTCACTCCATGGGGGATATTGTCCTACATCCCTGACCTCTCTCGACCTAAGCACAGCCCCCCGGACGAAGGAAAGCCAATCCTCCCTTCGCCCCCAGGTGCGTGTGCGCTCCCGAGCCTGCCAGCTCGGTCAGCGTGACTCGGTCGACTTCGCCGCCGACTTCTTGTTGCCGACGAGCTGGTCGAGCTTCTTCGAGAGCTTCACCAGCTCCTTGTTGATCTGCTCGACCTGGGCCTGGCTGGCCACGCCCACGGTCTCGATCACGCGGTTCTGGATCTGGTCCAGGCGCTTCCGGGCCTCGAGCCGGGCCTGGTTCGCCTTCTTGCCCGGGTTCTTGACCAGGTTCTCCAGCTCCCGGCGCGACTCGCGGCCCCGCTCGAGGAGCGTCTCGAGCACCTTCTGGGCTTCGGCCTCGAACGCGGTCAGGCGCTTCTGCGCGTCTTCGATCTGGTCCTTCACGAACGCCGGCAGCCGGGTGGTGCCATTGGAAGTTTCGGTGGAGTTTTCGGCGGTCTTCTCGGCAGCCTTCTCGGCGGTCTTCTTCGCAGCCATGCAACACCTCCAGTGTCGTCGGATGTATGCATGTTCAGATAACGCACAGCGTCATGGCCGTCAAGCCGAGGTGGCCGCTTCAAGCGAACTGGGCCACACTGGCCCGCTTCCGGCCGGCGGCGCTGCGGCGCTCCCGTTCGACGAGCTCCCGGACGAGGGCCTCGGCCGGTTCGATGGCTGTCTGCACCGGCGCGCTCAACCCCACGCCCTCGCCGATCTCCTGCGGCTCGCATCCGACGACGATGATCCGGGGGAGTGCGCCGCCCATGGCCCGCGCGGAGGCGAAGACTGCCGGCAAGCTCAGCCCGTGCGCGTCCGGATCCGTCGCCCCGAGCCCGGCGTCGAGGTCCGGTTCGATGGCGTAGACCGTTCCGGCCGTGCCGCCCCGGGACAGCGCGTCGACGACCACGACCAGGTCCAACGGATCGAGCAGTGCGTACGCCAGGTGCAAGCCCCGGATTCCGAAGTCGGTGACCCGCGTCCCCTCCGGCGGCTGCAACGAGAGCCGCCGCGCCACTTCCACGCCGAAGCCGTCATCAGAGAAGAAGATGTTGCCAATGCCGGCGATCAGGATGCGTGGGCTCATCGAGAGTCCTGTTCGGCGTGAGGGAGCAGCTCCAGCTCGTCGAGGAAGTAGTAGTGGTATCTGCCATACCATCGGTGGAGCTCCGCCGCCGGGTCGCCCTCGATGGTGACGGCTGCATAGGCACGATCCTCGACATCGCGCAGCACCGCTTCGACGGTGGCGGTACAGCCTGCGAACAGCAGGTCCTGGGCGTCGGTTCGCCTCTTCCCGGGTCGCAGGCGGACGCGGGTTCCGGGAGCTGGGCCAGGGACCGAATCGTCATGGGGAGGGACGCTGCGGGGGACCATCTCTCCCTCGCGAAGGTCCCGGAGCGCGCCGTGCAGCCGCCCGAAGGACTCTGGCCCGAGCTGTTCCACCCGGTCGATCAACGCCGCGCTGCGCACATCGGTGGCGCGCGCCTGGCGCTTCTCGTCGTCGGTCAGGAGATACGTGCGCAGGGTCAGCAGCTCGTCGATCTCGGTGGCGTCATAGAAGTCCCCCGGGCTCTCCGGCGCGACCTGGGCGTGGTCGTAGAGGATGATCGGCGAGGACAGGACGAGGTCACGCCTCCCCTGCTCTCCCGCGAGCACCGGATAGGTCCGGGTGTTCCGGCACCCCATTGCAGCCTCGCGCGCCCACTCCGGCGGGTCCAGCAGCGAGACGAAGCTTCCACCACTGACGCTCAACAGCAGGTGCGTGGCGATCAAGGAGGAGGGCAGGATCCGATCGCGCGCGGCGAGGCCATCGAACCAGGGCGTGTCG
>JBAWAM010000748.1:0-2796 GCA_049589315.1 Myxococcaceae bacterium | reverse complement strand
GGCACGACCCGCGCCCGCGCGCGCCGGCTCACCTCGTCGATCGTCGCGAGATCCGCCGGGTCAGCCATTGCCAGCAGGAGCACCTTTCCGTGATCGCGCAGCCGCAGGGGGAACACCGCCGCGGCCTCCGCGAACGCGACGTCGAGCTTCGCCAGCGCGCTCCCGTCCCGCGTCAGGTTTCCCAGGCGGACGCGCGACACCTTCAGGGCGAGCGCGAGCGTGTCGACGATGCGCTCCTCGTCGGCGAGGCCCATCTCCGCGACGACGTGGGCGAGCCGGCCGCCCCACGCGTCGTGCTTCGCCATCGCGGAGCGCAGTTGAAGCTCGTCGATGATCCGCGCCTTCACCAACACCTCACCGATCCGGGAAGTACGTGAAGGGATCATTCGGCCGGATTGTACTCCAGATATGGACCTTCTGACCGAGGTGCGCGGGCAGGTCTGCCCCTGGTGCGGGGAGTGGGTCGAAGTCGGGGTGGAGCAGGCAGGCGCCTCTCGAGAGCGCTTCGTCGAGGACTGCCAGGTCTGCTGCAGGCCGTGGCTCGTGGAGGTCCTCCGCGGCGAGGAGGGCCTGGACGTGCACCTCCGCCGGGAGGACGACCCGGCTGGGTGACGTTGGGCGCCGCACCGGAGCGCAGCGCCGCGGCGTCAGCGCCGGGTGTTCAGGGCAATCGGAACGCGGAAGAGGTCCACGACCTGCTGCGCGTCCACCGGCTTCGGCAAGCAGGCAACCGCGCCCGCCTTGAGCGACGCATCGATGACCTCCTGCGTCGGTCGACTGGTCATCGTGATGAGGCGGACCGACTCCAGCGACTTACGCGCGCGGATGCGCTTCACCACCTCGAGCCCGTCGAGGTCCGGCATGTTCAGGTCGACGATCATCCCGTGCGGCTTGAGCTCCGACACGAGCAGCAGGGCTTCGACCCCGGACGTCGTGAGCGTCAGCTCGACCTGCGCGCCAAACGGCTTGAACGCCCGCTTCATCGCGTCCAGCACAGGCTTCTCGTCGTCGACGATCAGCAAGCGCACGGTCGGGCTCCCGAGCTCCTCGGGCACCGGCATCTGATGGGCAATCAGGAACGAGCGGAGATCGCCCGAGCGCACCCTCCGATGCCCTCCGGGAGTGCGGAAGGCGAGGAGGATTCCCCGGTCGATCCACTTGCTGACGGTCGAGGGATCGACCTGCAGCAATCTACTGATGTCATGAGTTGTATACAGATTGTCCATTTGCTCGCACCTGGCTGACTACAGACAACAATTAGATATCAGACCGTCATCAGGTCTAATGCCCGTTTCCAACGCTCGCTTGCCCTGAGGCAGAACTCGACCAGCTCACGCGCTGCACCGCGTCCACCCGGATGGGAGGACACGAAGTGCGCCACCGCCCGGACTTCGGGGGCCGCATCCGCCGGACATGCAGCGAGCCCGACCCGCGACAGCGGGCCGAGATCGTTGACGTCGTCGCCCATGTACGCGCAGGCCTCGGCGGGGATCGACAGCTCACCCAACAGCTCTTCCAGGGCCTCGAGCTTCTTCTTCCTGCCCTGCTTCACCGCCACCATGCCCAGCTCGCGGCCGCGAACCTCGATGATGCGGGAGGTCCGCGCGGTGATCACCGCCGTGGGCAGGCCTACCAGCCGGGCCATGACGATCCCGTGGCCGTCCTTCACGTCGAAGCGCTTCAGGAGCTCGCCGTCGGGGCCGTAGTAGAGCCCACCGTCGGTGAGCACGCCGTCGCAGTCGAACACCAGCAACTGGACCTTCGCCGCCCGGGCATTCAACGCATCGACGCTCACGGTCAGGCTCCCGTTGCGGGCTCGAACCCGAGGGCGCGACGGATGGCCAGCACCTGGGTCAACGTCTCCTCGAACATCGCCGGGGTCAGCGAGCACGGGCCGTCGCAGGGCGCCTTGTCCGGGTTCTCGTGGACCTCGGTGAACAGCGCGTGGATGCCGGCCGCGGCGGCCGCGCGCGAGAGCAGCGATACGAACTTTCGCTCTCCCGCGGTCTCTCCGTTGCCCGCCGAGGGGAGCTGGACCGAATGCGTCGCGTCGAAGCACACGGCGAGCCCGGCCTCCCGCATCTGCAGGAAGCCGCGCATGTCCACCACGAGGTTGTTGTAGCCGAAGCTGTTGCCGCGCTCGGTCACCAGCACGTTGGGGTTGCCCACCTCGAAGGCCTTCCGCGCGCTGTGCGCGATGTCCTTCGGCGCGACGAACTGGCCCTTCTTGAGGTTCACCCCCCGGCCGGTGCGCGCCACCGCCTCGACCAGGTCGGTCTGGCGGCAGAGGAAGGCGGGGATCTGGATGACGTCGATGACCTCGGCGGCGCGCTCGACCTGCGCCACCTCGTGCACGTCGGTGAGCACGGGGACGCCGACTTCCTGCTTCACCTTCGCCAGCACCCGGAGCCCTTCCACCAGGCCGGGACCGCGGAAGGACTTCCCGCTCGTCCGGTTCGCCTTGTCGAAGGAACACTTGAATACGAACGGAACGCCGAGACGCGCGCACACGTCGCGGAGCATCCGCGCGTGGCGAAGCGCGTGCTCCTCGCTTTCGATGACGTCTGGACCTGCGATGACGAGAAGCCGCTGTCCATCGCCCACTGGATGACCGCAGAGCTGAATCACGCGGCGCACCCTAGCGCGTTCTTTCGGCGTTCGACACATCGCCGTTGCATGGCGACCGGCGCCTGGACGGGCCGGCGCCCTGCCGGATGGGGATCAACCCTGGGGGCGCAACGCCCGGACGTTCGGGGCAGCGGGGACCGGCGCCGGCGCAGCAGCGGTCTCCTGGGC
>JBAWAM010000747.1:0-2713 GCA_049589315.1 Myxococcaceae bacterium | reverse complement strand
ACGGCCGAGAAGAGCCACTAGGTCGACTACCCTCCCGGCCCGGACCGCTGGAGGGTAACGCTCCAGTGACGAGCTGGGTCACGCTGCGCTGTCTCTGGAAAGGAGCGACCGCTCGCGAGGCCGTCCGAAGCGTGGAGGCACGCTCTGGTGCTGTAGAGTTGGAAGCATGGAGCCGGGGGAGCCTTCGCGCGGCTGCTTCTCCTGCGACCTTTCCGGGCCCGGAAGGGACCTCTCGCACTTCTGGGAGCACGTGATTGGCAGCGACCACGCCCCGGTCGCGCTGCGGGCCGACTGGCAGGCCCAGCTCCGGCGGTGCCGGCGCGAGTTGGGCCTGTGCGCGGTGCGCTTTCACGGGCTGTCGGCACGTTCATCGTCCACGACCAGGCGCCACTCTATTCGTTCTTCAACGCCGACCAGATCGTGGACTTCCTGCTCTCGATCGGCATGCGGCCCTTCGTGGAGTTGAGCTTCATGCCCGCGGCCCTCGCGTCGGGCGACAGGACCGTCTTCCGCTATCGCGGCAACGTCACCCCACCCATCGACTACGGAGCGTGGGGGGAGCTCGTCCGCGGGCTCGTCGCCCACTGGAAGCAACGCTACGGAACCGAGGAGGTGGAGCGCTGGCACTTCGAGGTCTGGAATGAGCCTAACCTCGAGGACTTCTGGGCAGGGACGCAGCAGGACTACTGGCGGCTGTATCGCCACGCGGCGCAGGCCGTCAAGTCGGTCGATCCCTCGTTCCGAGTCGGTGGGCCGGCCACGGCCAGGAACGAGTGGATCGCCGAGTTCCTCGACTTCTGCGAGCGGGAGGCCGTGCCCGCGGACTTCGTCAGCACCCATCACTACCCCACCGACGCGCTCGGGAACGAGAAGGACGACACCGAGAGCCAGCTTTCGCAGGGTCGCCGCGGCCTTCTCCGCGACCAGGCGCGCAGAGCGCGCCAGGAGGCGGGCCAGCGGCCGCTCCTGTACACCGAGTGGAACACCTCCTCGAACCCGCGCGACCGCCTCCATGACCAGCCCTACGCCGCGGCCTTCATCGTCAAGACCGTGATGGAGATGAGCGGGCTGGTCGAGAGCTACGGCTTCTGGACCTTCACCGACCTGTTCGCCGAGAACTACTTCCCCTCGGTTCCCTTCCACGGAGGCTTCGGCCTCCTCAACCTCCACGGGATCGCGAAGCCCTCCTACCGTGCCTTCGAGCTGCTGCACCGGCTCGGTCGCCGCGAGCTGCGCGTCGAGGGCGCTCATCCGACGGTGGACGTCTGGGTCGTGCGCAAGGGCCAAGCGCTCACCGTGCTGCTCACCAACCACGCTCTGCCCCGCCACTCGATCGCGACCGAGTCGATCGAGGTCCGGCTGGGGAACGCGCCCGCGCCGCACGGGGCGCGGATCGAACGGATCGACGAAGACCACGCCAATGCCAGGGTCGAGTGGCTCCACATGGGGAGCCCCGAATACCTTCGGCGCGCGGACATCGAGCGCTTGCAGGAGGCCTCGGTAATGACGACGCAGAGCTGTCCGCTCAGCTACGCCGATGGCACGATCGTCTTGCGGGTCGAGCTTCCGCCGCACGCCGTGGCCGCGGTCACGCTGGAGCTGGCCGCCGGCGTTAGGAGAGCGAGACGGTGAGGATCTCGCGCTCAGACCAGCGCTACCTCGACAAGCTCCAGCGGGACACATTCCAGTACTTCTGGAAGGAAGCCGATCCTCGAAGCGGCCTTGTGCCCGACAACACGAGCAAGGGTGCGCCCTCGAGCATCGCGGCCGTGGGACTGGCTCTCGCCACCTACACGGTCGGTGTCGAACGTCATTGCATCAGCCGCAAGCAGGGCATCGAGCGGACGCTGGCGACTCTGCGCTTCTTCGTCGAGAGTCCCCAAGGGCCTCAGGCCGACGCCACCGGCTACAGGGGCTTCTACTACCATTTCCTCGACATGCGGAGCGGACGCAGGGTGTGGAAGTGCGAGCTGTCCACGATCGACACCACGATCCTGCTCGCCGGCGGGCTCACCGCGGCTCGGTACTTCGACCGGCCGGCCGCCGCGGAGCGGGCCATCCGCGACCTGGCCGAAGAGCTGTACCGGCGCGCCGACTGGTCGTGGGCGCTCAATGGTGGACCCACGGTCTCGCACGGGTGGCGACCGGAGAGAGGGTTCATCCGTTACCGGTGGCAGGGCTACAATGAAGCGCTGATCCTGTACGTCCTGGGTCTGGGCTCGCCGACGCACCCCTTGCCCGAATCGAGCTATCCCGCCTGGACGTCGACGTACGTCTGGAAGAGGGTCTACGGACACGAGTACCTCTACGGCGCGCCGCTCTTCATCCATCAGTTGTCGCATCTCTGGCTCGACCTCCGCGGGATCCAGGACGATTACATGCGCCGCAGGGACAGCGACTACTTCGTCAACAGCCGCCGAGCGACTCACGTGCAGCAGCAGTACGCGGTCCGCAACCCCAGGAAGTTCGAGGGCTACAGCGCCTGTTCGTGGGGGTTCACGGCCAGCGATGGGCCCGGTCCGGCACGCCGCCGCATCCGCGGCGTGGCGCGCCTCTTCCACGCCTACAAGGCCCGCGGCGTGCCCTGGGGCCCCGACGACGGGACGCTGGCTCCGTGGGCGGCGGCGGCCTCGCTGCCGTTCGTACCGGACGTCGTCCTGTCCACGCTGCGCTACTTCGACGAGGCCTTTCCCGAGATGGTCAGCCGGTACGG
>JBAWAM010000746.1:0-5110 GCA_049589315.1 Myxococcaceae bacterium | reverse complement strand
GGTCGGGATCGAGATCACCGACAGCCCGTACGTCGTCCTGAACATGCGGGTGATGACCCGGATGGGCAAGCAGGCGCTGGACATGCTGGGGAGCTCGAACGAGTTCAACCGCGGCCTGCACTGCACGGGTGACATCAGCCCCGATCGCCGCTGGATCTGCCACTTCCCGCAGGACAACACGATCTGGTCGTTCGGCTCCGGCTACGGCGGCAACGTGCTGCTCGGCAAGAAGTGCCTGGCGCTGCGCATCGGCTCGTACCTCGGACGTCAGGAGGGCTGGCTCGCCGAGCACATGCTCATCCTCGCGGTGGAGAGCCCGACCGGTCAGGTCGACTACGTGGCGGCGGCGTTCCCCTCCGCCTGCGGCAAGACCAACTTCGCGATGATGATCCCGCCCAAGCGTTTCAATGGGTGGAAGATCACCACCGTCGGCGACGACATCGCGTGGATGCGCGTAGGCAAGGATGGCCGGCTCTGGGCGATCAACCCCGAGGCCGGGTACTTCGGCGTCGTTCCGGGGACGAACTACAAGTCCAACGCGAACGCGATGGAGTCCATCACCCACGACACCATCTTCACCAACGTCGCGGTGGACGAGAACAACGAGCCGTGGTGGGAGGACAAGGACGGCCCGGTTCCCGAGAAGCTCACCGACTGGCGCGGGAACCCGTGGACGAAGGGCTCCACCGAGAAGGCCGCGCACCCGAACAGCCGCTTCACCGCGCCGGCGAAGAACAACCCCGCGCAGTCGCCGCGCATCAACGACCCGATGGGCGTGCCCATCTCGGCCATCATCTTCGGCGGCCGCCGCAGCACCACCGTCCCGCTGGTGCTCCAGTCGTTCAACTGGACCCACGGCGTGTACCTCGGCGCGACGATGGGCTCCGAGACCACCGCCGCCGCCACCGGCAAGGTCGGCGTGGTGCGCCGCGACCCGATGGCCATGCTGCCGTTCCACGGCTACGACATGGGGACGTACCTGCAGCACTGGCTGAACATGCAGCACCGCATCCCGTTCCCTCCCAAGATCTTCCAGGTGAACTGGTTCCGGAAGAGCAAGGAAGGCAAGTTCCTGTGGCCGGGCTTCGGCGAGAACATGCGCGTGCTGAAGTGGATCCTCGACCGCGTCCACGGGCGGATTCCCACCCAGGAGACGCTGCTCGGTTGGGTCCCCCGCGCCGGAGACCTGGACCTCCAGGGCCTGGAGATCAGCGAGGAGCAGGTCGCCGAAGCCACGGAGATCAACCTCGACGAGTGGCAGCAGGAGCTCCAGTCGCAGGGTGAGTTCTTCGAGCAGATGGGCAAGACGGCGCCCGAAGCGCTGCTCCTCCAGCGCAAGCTGCTGATGTCGCGGCTCGCGTCGCGCTCGGCCGCGAACAACTAGCGACTCGAAGCAGCAGGTGATTTCACGCGGAGTCCCGGTCGCCCCCACGGTGGCCGGGACTTCGTATTGCGATAGGCTGCAGGCCATGCGCCTGGGACTTGCACTCATCCTGTTGCTGCTGGCGGTGCCGCCGGAAGCGATCGCGCGGACACACCCCAGGTTCACGCAGCTCGTGAAACAGGCCGAGCGCCTCTACAGCACCGGGAAGTACAAGGATTCGGCGGAGAAGCTGATCGAGGCCTACGTCTACGACCCGCACCCGCGGCTCATCTACAACATCGCCCGCGCGTACGACCAGGCAGGCGAGCTCGAGCTCGCGCTCGAGTTCTACCAGCGCTACGTGAAGAGCCGCGAGGGCACCGACCCGACGCTGCTCAAGCGGTCTGCCCTGTCGATCGACCGGGTCCGCGAGCTGATGAAGCGGCGCGAGGAGACGAAGCAGCGGGAGGCCCAGCTCTCCGCCGAAGCGAAGGCTGCGGAGGAGCGCGCGGCGCGTGAGGCGGAGGCGAAGCGCCGGGCCGAGGGCGAGCTCCGACTCCGGGAGGCCGCCACAGCCGAGGAACAGGTGAAGGCGAGGGGCCGCGCGCGGATCGCGGCGTACACGCTGGGCGGGGTGGCGGTGGCAGGACTGGGGACCGGCGCGATCTTCGGGCTGCAGTCGAACGGCTCGAGGAACCAGTTCCGGGACGCGAAGACCGTCGCGGCGAAGAGCGAGCTCGAGGCCCGCACGCGGCAACAGGCGCTCATCGCCGACATCGGCTTCGGCGTCGGCCTGGTGGCGGCGGTCACCGCGGTCATCCTCTACCCGAAGGGCCCGGATGAAGCGGCCGTGAAGAGCTCGACCGAGGTGGTCTCGGTCCTCGTCGGGCCGAACAGCGCCGGCCTCGAGGTGAAGTTCTGATGCGCACGACGGCGACAATCCTCGCGGTGTTCGTGGCATCCGGCTGCTCGTTCACGACCGCAGGCAGCTTCGAGGAGTGCACCTCGTCGGAGCAGTGCGGCGACGGGCTCATCTGCGACCAGGGCTACTGCGTGGTGAACCCGATCCCGGAGGGCTGCGGCCGCGTCCATGGACGGGCAGACGCACCGAATGTGATTCAGCTCGGGCTGACCTTCCCGCTGGTGGTCAACGGGGTGACCGACGAGACCGAGGTCGACAGCCTGGAGTCGATCCTCCTCGCGCTGCAGGAGATCAACGAGCGCGAGGGCGTCGGTGGGCGGCCCTTCGCGCTGCACGTCTGCGACACGATCGGCAGCACGGACCGGATCAAGGCGCAGGCCGATTGGCTGATCAAGGAGCGGGGCGTCCAGGCGATCTTCTCGAGCTGGAGCTCGCTCACGCTCGCCGTCGCGCCGGTCACCACCGCGAACAACACCCTGGTGATCAGCCCGAACGCGACGACCCCCGAGCTGAGCTCGGTGCCGGACACGAACGGAGGCAGCGTCGGCCTGATCTGGCGCACCGCGCCCTCCGACGCGATCCAGGGCCGGGTGATCACGGACATCCTGCTCAAGGAGACGACGTTCTCGACCGTGAAGAAGGTGGGCATCCTCTACGTGGACGACCCGTACGGCCAGGGCTTGAACGAGGTGATGTTCGCCGGGCTGGCGCGGGACACCACGCGTGGGATCCAGACGAAGCAGATTCGCTACCCGCGCGGGGGCGACATCACCACGCCGCTCGCGCAGCTCGACGCCTTCGATCCCGACCTGACGGTGCTCGTGGCCTTCCCCGAGGACACGGTGCGGATCCTCAACGCGGCGCAGTCGACCACGCACCTGCGCAAGGTGGATGGCCACCGGTGGTTCTTCACCGACAGCGTGAAGAACAACGCGGTGCTCCAGGGCGTCAGCGCGAAGGCGGAGATCGACGGCGCGTGGGGAACGGCGCCGGCGCAGGGCGCGGGCATCTCTTTCTCCCAGTTCCAGGCGAGCTTCGAGTCGAAGTTCGGCAGCGATCCGAGCCTGACCGCCTTCACCGCCCACAGCTACGACGCGATGTACGTGCTGGCGCTGGGCGCGGCCTGGGCGGTGGGTGACGGCTCGGGTGAGGTCACGGGGCCGCGGATCGCCGAAGGGCTGACGAAGCTCTCCTCCGGGACCCACTACGAGCTCTCCCCCGGCCAGTTCACCGCCGCCAAGGCGGCCCTGCAGAAGGGCGGCCCCGTCAACGTCGCCGGGGCGAGCGGCGACCTGGACTTCGACCCGGTCACCGGTGAAGCGCCCTCCCCCATCGAGGTGTGGACGATCGACGGCAACGCCTTCAAGACGCGCGAGGCCGCGCGCAAGCCGCCGGTGAACTGAGCGGCACCGACGACGCGCTACAGCTCGACCGGCATGGAGAACGCGGTGCCGTTCTGTGTGCCCGTGCGGTAGCTCGTCGGCGCGCCAATCACCAGGTACGCCGGCTTTCCTGTCGTGGGCGGAACCACGCTGACGTCCTGCCCGAACCCACTGCGCTCCCCCGCAGGTCCCGCGATGGTGAGGCGTGGCTCGGCCAGGCCCTGGCTCTTCGGGCCACCGGCGAACACGAAGACGGCACCGGCTGCTTCGGACGAAAGGCTTGCCAGGGGAGCGCCCACGATCAGCTCGGGGTACCCATCTCCGGTCAGGTCCGCACCGCCGGCCAGAGCTGCTCCGAACGAGGAGGCGTGGTCGGAGGCGACCAGCGGAATGGGAGTCAGCCCGTCGCCCTGTGCCCCGACCACCACCTCCGTTCCGGGAGCGGGGCGCTTGCTCCGGAGCTGGGCCATGTCGAAGAGCAGCACGGCAGGCTGCACAATCCCCTCGTAGCGGTAGCTGCCGGCGCTGATGGCGAGGAACTCTCGCGCGTCTCCGAGGAACTTCCCTGCGCGCGTCACTGCGACGCCCAGCCGCATGTTGCTGAGCTGCGCTTCGGCGTCGCCGGAGATGCGGAGCGTCGCCGGCTGGGTGTGTCCACCGCACTTCGCAGGATCCGCGTTGAAGCCGAACACGATGGCCACGCCACTCAGTGCGCCGCTCGCGTAGCGGTAGGCCACCTCGTCGCAGCCGTCCGCGTCGATGTCCCCGACCGATGCGGGAACGGAGGTGGTGTGCGACGTGAACGGTCTGGTGACGACGGGGTCGCACGCCATCGTGAGCTTCTCCAGCTGAGGGCTGTCCGGCGCGCGCCCGAGGAAGATCTCGAACCCGTTGTTGCGGGTTGCGCCCACGTCTTCCCTGCCGTCCCCATTGAAGTCGAAACCGCCCGCGAGCTGGCGCCCGATGCCCGAGCGGCTGCACCCGGTTCCTCCATCGCAGCCGGCAATGTTGATCGGTGCCCAGAGCCGGTACGCGGACGTCCACGTCCCGTCGGATTGGCCGAGGAGGACCTGCACTCCGCCGGAGCCGGTCGACGGTGTGCCTCCATCCGGAATGCACCCGGGATGCTCCCGCGCGTAGACCGGCGCAATGGCCGAGCTTCGAACCGACGATCCCGGCGCCTGGAGCAGCGGCGATCCGACCAGCAGGTCCTGTCGTCCGTCACCGTCGAAGTCGGTGAACGCCACGTCGGAACCCACGTTCCGCCCTCCGGACACGAGCGGACTGGCAGCGCCCTCGACGACGAGTGCCGGGGAGGAAGGTGTGGCCGGATTGAACGCGAACGCCGCACCTGCCGAGACATCGTTGCCGTCGTTCAAGCTGCCCCTCCCCGAAACCCCGGGAGCGCCAATGAACGCTGCCGCGCTCCCATCTCTCGAGCGC
>JBAWAM010000745.1:0-1761 GCA_049589315.1 Myxococcaceae bacterium | reverse complement strand
AGTGCGTATCGGTTCATGCGTGATGATTCTCTCTGAGCAACAGGGACAAGCCAAACTGACCGCTGCCAGGTCCGGTGACATCAACAAGGGCGATCGATGACCGGATTCAGAGTCGCAGGGAACGACTGAAACCTGATCCGGATGCGCGTGACAGACCGCGCCCGTTTCTCGAGCTCACGTTGCGCTGCATCTGGCTTCATCGCACGCTCCGGGTTCAGCCTGATATTCGCCTCCTCATATGACCTCCACGACTTCACCCCAGGCAATCGCGGCAAAGAAGCCGGTATGGCCGGTCTTCGTCGGCTTCTCGGTCGTCACCACCGGGATGATGATTGTTTCTATCGCCGCGGTGTTTCTCGCCGCCGTCATCGCGGCCGTGAACGGCGAGTCCGTGGAATTCCAGGACGAGGCCCAGCTCATGGCATGGGTCAGATCGGTTCCCTGGCTCCATATCGTCGGCGTGGGGACGTCGGGCAGTCTCCTCCTTGTCACCACGCTCCTCTTCGTCCGGCTCGAGAAACAGACGATCAGGTTGAGGCTGCGCCACCACCCCGGACCGAACTGGCCGCTGGCCTCGGTGCTCGCGACGATCGCCGTGCTGGGCATGGGCTTCGCCATGGATTCGCTGGCGTGGATGACGGGCGCGATTCAGTCGTCCGCCCTGCTCGCGTTCAGCAAGTTCGTGGCCACCGCATCAACGGGCGTGTACGGGGTACTTTTTGTCCTCGCAGCAGGCGTTGCGCCGCTCGCGGAGGAGTTCTTCTTCCGGGGCTACGCGCAATCCCGCCTGGCCGAACGGTGGGGCCGCTGGACCGGCATCCTCGTGACCGCCAGCCTCTTCGGGCTCCTGCATGGAGACGTGCTCCATTCGCCCATGGCGTTCTTGATGGGGCTCGTCTTCGGGTACGTGGCCGAGGCGTTCGGCACTCTCTACCCTGCGATCATCGCGCACGCGGTCAACAACGCGACGGCCATGCTGCTCGGCCGCGTGATGCCGAACGATACCCTCTCCACCGGGACTCTCGGCGCGTTGGGGTTGGCCGGGGCGCTCGTGGGTGCGGTCGCGCTCGCGGCACTCGTCGCGCTGGCCCGGCGGAACGCGCCGCCGGTCGAGTTCGTTCCGGCTGTCGACGCCCAGGTCGGCGGTCCGGGATTCTGAGCTCGGTTCCACCTTTGCCTCAGCAATTCCCCTCGCCGAGGGTTCGCGCGTCGTAGGTGAACCGGGCAGCCCGGTCATTGAGACGGTTACGATTTCGGACCAGAACCGCGATTGCACGAGCGAGCTCGCTGCACTGCGTCGCAAGTACGCGAAAACACGCGCACGCGCGGAGCAGTGTTCGGCGTGCTGGCATTCTGGTCTGAATCAGTTTCGACCCGGACTCATCGACGGTTTTCAGTTACACCCCGCGCCCAATGCAGGGCAACAGATAGCCCTCCCACTCGGAGCCCCGTTGAAGTCGCCGCAGCCGAAGAATGAACGCGACTCGCAGGCTTCGTAGGACGAGCACCTCTGGCTCGCGCCGCAGCTCCTGTGACACCGGTTATCACCTGGAGCGCCACTACCTCCTCCCACGGAGCACGCCGAGCCTCCATCCTGGAGCGGTCCACACGTCACCTGTGTGAAGCAGACCTCCCCGGGATCGCAGGTGTTCATGCACACCCCCGCGTCCGGGTCCGCGCAGATCTTCAGGCTGGAGGGAGGAGGAGGAAGACCGCCCCCCTCGCAGCAACGGACGCTGTTCCCCGGGCACGTCCACGTTC
>JBAWAM010000744.1:0-2175 GCA_049589315.1 Myxococcaceae bacterium | reverse complement strand
AGTTCCTCCGGAGGAGGATTACCGCTCGGGGAATGTTGACCCGAAGCAGTCCTGGGTTCGGCGCGCCGTTTGCAGATAGGGGTCGGGATGGGCCTTCACCCACCCCGCCCTCCGAACCGTGCAGGCGGTTTTCCCGCACACGGCTCTCCAGTCGGTGGTTTCTTCATCGAGACTGTCTCGCAGTGACCCAGGCTGCGTGAAGTGCGAACAGCCCGTGCTCCGCGAAGTAGGCATTAGGCCACAGCCGACTGAGGCCGAGACCCTGACCGATGTGCGACCGCTTCATCCGCTGTTTCAGCAGCAGAGAGCGCAGCCGACGCCGAACCGAGCCGTCGATGGATTGGAAGACGTACGGATGAGCATGCTTGAAGTAGCCGAACCAGCCGCGCAGCGTCCGATTGAGATCGGCGATGATGCGCTCGAGGCTGTCGCCTCGGTTGCGTCCCGTCTTCGCTCGGATGCTGTCCTTGAGCTTGTCCAGGCTCTTCTTGCGCACGAGGCGCCGGCCGGCTTCGAACCGGTAGCCGAGGAACTCGAACCCTTGCCCCGGCACCCGGCAGTCGCCGACATGCGTCTTCGTCGGATGCAGCGTCAGGCCATTCGCCTCCACCCACGCTCGAACCTCGGCCAGTGCGGCGTCGGCGTCCTCGCGCGTCCTGCACAGGATCACGAAGTCGTCTGCGTACCGCACCATCCGGAAGCCTTGCGCAGCCATCAGCTTGTCCAGCGGGTCGAGATAGATGTTGGCCAGCAGCGGGCTGATCACCGCACCTTGCGGCGAGCCCTGTGTCGGCGTCCATCGCTCCAAACCTTTCAGGATATCGGCCTTCAGCCAGCCGCGAATGAGATCGAGCACGCCACCATCGATGATCTTCGCCTCGACCCTCGCCACAAGCGCGTCGTGCGGAATCGTATCGAAGTAGCTGGCCAGGTCGGCGTCCACGACATGCGTGAACCCCTCCTTGATCAGCCGATCGACCTCGCGCAACGCGTCGTGGCACCCGCGACCCGGACGGAAGCCGTAGCTTCCCTCCGCGAACCCAGCTTCGAAGATCGGCTCGATCACGAGGCGGACCGCCTGTTGGACGATGCGGTCCTTGACCGTTGGGATGCCCAGCGGCCGCGTCCTGCCATCGCCCTTCGGGATGTCCACCCGCTTGACGACCTGCGGTTGGTAGATGCCCTCCCGCAGTGCCGCCGACAGCTCCGACAGATAGAGCTCTGCCTTCGCCGCGAACTTGCCGATCGATTGCCCATCCACGCCCGCAGCACCTTTGTTCGCACGAACCTTCGTCCATGCGACCGCCAGCGTTCTGGGCGCGAACACCTTGTCCATCAGACTGAACCATTTGCCACCTTTGACCCCGTTGACCAGGGCCGACAGCATCCGCTCCGTCCACACCGAAGCTTCGGCCCCCGCGAGCATGGGACGGGCCTCTGCACCGTGCGCAGCCCTCTCGGGCATTCCCGGTGCTGTCTGTGCTTCAGTCGTAGTCTTCACGTCTCCACCTTCCTGCCCACCTTTCCTCGGCCCGGTTTATGCTACCCGTGCCTCTCGCGATCCACATCCCGGCCGCATCGGTCCTATGAGGGCTCTGACTCCTGGCGAGCTCGCACACCCGTCAGGTCTCTCCGCTTCCTTTGCATTGCCGTCCGAGCATCCAACCCCCACCCACGTCGCGCGCCCCGCATGTCGCTTTGACAGTCACCTCAGCACATCGGGTCGGGCCAGCGGCCCAGGCTTCGCCAGTATGCAGCAGGCTCGCCGCAACGCTCCGCCGTATCGGGTTCGTCATCCTGCAGGCTGCTCGTTCGCCTCCGATTGCTCTCCACCCCACATCGCTGTGACGCGGTTATCCTCGGCTACATAGGTCGTGACCTCCTATGGGCTGGACTTCCACCAACCAGACAACGCAACATCACGGACGCACTGCAATGCGCTTCGCTTATTGCACCCTACGCTTCTACGCTTCGAGCCGGCCTACCTCATAAGCAGCGTGCGGTCGGGCAGGAGCCCTTGCGCAGCAGCCGGTCGTAGCAGCAGATCTCGCTCGCCTTGCACACCCATGTCGTCGGCGTGCCGTACATGGCCGCCGCGATGCACCGCTTGTGCCTGTAGTGGGACCGGGCGTCGGCCTCGTTGCCCAGCGGCGCGGCGAGCGCCAGAGCCAGCGT
>JBAWAM010000743.1:0-1762 GCA_049589315.1 Myxococcaceae bacterium | reverse complement strand
CAAATGGAGTTCGCGTCGATCCGGTCGTACTCCTGGTGGGTGCCGATGAAGCGGATGTAGATGCGCCGCGCCTCGAAGTCGATCTTGACGACGAGGCGGTACTTGTTGCCCTTGATGTTGAAGACGATGCGGCCCGCTTTGAGGATGCTCGCCGTCCGGTAGTGGCGCTGGATGTCTGTAGGGGTCTTCCAGTCTGCCGCTTCCGCCTCGCGGTACCATGCTCGGAGTGGGCCTTCTGCATCTTCATGTCCCGGCTTCTCCCAGAAGAGGCGCAGCGTCCTCAGAGCGATGACCCGCACCGGATCAGGATAGGTTGTTCCCAGCATGGGAACAACCCAGGACTCAGCGAGATCTTGTCCTTCGACTGGTCAGGCCGCAGGGCGAACGGTCGCCGGGTACGGTCGGTCGTCTCCTGTTCTGCCAGCATTTTTCTCCGCACGGGTCCGGGGTCGGGTGATTCTCTATGCGCCCATGCTGATCGTTCTGCTCGAGGCGCGCCCGGCGCGCTGGATTCCGGTACTGACGCTGATTCTGCTCACGACGGGTTGTGCAAGCGCGACCCGAGCGACCATGAGGCCGACCACCATGGAGACGGAGACGCCAATCGTCCAGACAGGTGCGGAGGTGTTACGTCGCCGCGCCGAAGAGGTGCCGCCCGAACGGATCCGCACGCCGGAGTTCCAGGCGTTGCTGGCGCAGATGATCGAGACCATGCGCAAGGCGCCGGGCGTCGGACTGGCCGCGCCGCAGATCGGCGTGCCGGCGCGGGTGTTCGTGCTGGAGGATCGCGAGGAGTACATCTCCTCGCTGACGCCCACCGAGCTCGAAGAGCGCGAGCGCACGGCCGTCCCGGTCCGCGTGCTGATCAACCCGGAGCTGAAGCCGATCGGCGACGAGAAGGTGACGTTCTTCGAGGGCTGTCTCTCTGTCTCCGGGTTCGCAGCGCTGGTCCCGCGCTACCGCGAGGTTGAGGTCACCGGGCTGGATGAGGCGGGTCAGCCCACCACCTGGCGCGTGCGAGGATGGCCAGCGCGAATCCTCCAGCACGAGTTTGATCACCTGAACGGCACGCTCTACATCGACCGGATGCTCACCCGTTCATTCGGGACCGCTGCGCAGGTGAAGGAGCGCTTCGGGGGCAAGCCGATACCCGAAATCCTGCGTGAGTTCGGGCTTTGATCGCCGAAGTCGTTCGATTCGTCAGCGAATCCGAGGTGCGTGCCCGCGCCGCGCTCCTGTTCGAGCAGCAGGCGCGAGTGCTGCGGACCCTGCTCCCCGGTGCGGACCTCCAGCACGTCGGCAGCACTGCGGTGCCGGGATCGCTCACCAAGGGCGACGTCGACCTCCAGGTTCGGGTTGACGCTTCGATGTTCGCGGCCGCCGATGCGTGTCTGGCGGCCCATTACGACCGGAACGTCGGGAGCATTCACACCGACGAGTTCTCGCCGTTCAAGGACGACTCGACGGACCCACCGCTGGGAATCCAGCTCACGGTGATCGGCAGCCGGTTCGACTTCTTTTGGAAGCTCCGCGACCTCTTCCTCGCGCGACCCGAGCTGCGCGAGGCGTATGACGCCTTGAAGCGGGCGCACGAGGGGCGACCGATGACGGAGTATCGGGCAGCGAAGGAGCAGTTCTTCGCGCCGCTGCTCCGCGGTCTCCAGCTCTAGCGGAGGAAGTTCCCGAACTCGCTCAGGTTGATCGGCAGGCTGGCCGTGCCGGACTGGAGCTGTCCGGTCAGCGCGAGCTGACCCTTGCCCTG
>JBAWAM010000742.1:0-2490 GCA_049589315.1 Myxococcaceae bacterium | reverse complement strand
TGGCTGATGGAGCGCTTCGCGCACCTGGGTGGGGTCCTCCAGCGCGGAAACGTGCTCTCGCTGCGAGAGGTGCTCGACCCGTCGCTGTTCGACGCGGTGGTGAACTGCACCGGGCTCGGCGCACGCGAGCTGGTGGGCGATTCGGCGCTCTTCCCCATCAAGGGCGAGGTCGTCCGCATTGTCTGCCCCGGAGACGCACGGCTGATCTTCGACGAGAGCGACGCCCGCGGCATGACCTACGTCATCCCGCGCACCAACGACTGCGTGCTGGGCGGGACCGCCGTTCCCCACTCGGAGTCGCTGGCGCACGACCCGGTCGCCACCGAGGGGATCCGCGCCCGTTGCGCGCGGCTCGTTCCGGGCGTCGCGACCGCTCCGGTGCTGGGTCACGCAGTGGGTCTCCGCCCCGGCCGCAGCGAAGTCCGACTGGAGCGCGAGGAGCTCGACGGCTGGCCGGTCGTTCACGACTACGGCCACGGCGGGGCGGGAGTGACGCTGTCGTGGGGCTGTGCCGAGGAGGGCGTGCGACTCCTCACGCGTTGACGCGAGCTCAGTCGAGCGGCTGGGGGACGAAGATCCAGGCGTCCTGCAGGGTGCGCTGTCGCGTGGTGTTCTCTTCGACCCCACCGAGCACCAGGACCGAGCCGTCCAGGAGCGTCGTGCACGTGTGATAGTAGCGGCCCGTCGTCAGTGCGGGCATCCCGAGCACGGTCGCGCCGCCGCTGGGAGCAGGGGTCATCATCTCCGCAGCCGGCGAGCTCACGCTCCCCTCGAACTCCGGGCCCCTGCCGCCGACGGTCAGCACGCGGCCGTCGAGGAGCGCCGCCACGCAGATGTCGCCGCGGGGAACGCTCACCGGCTGGCCCTCGGCCACGTTGAACGCGTCCCGGGTGGTGATGATCTCGGAGGTGTTCAAGGCCGCCTCCGGCTCCGTCCCGTTGGAGTAGCCACCTACGACGAGCAGTGCGTTCTCGTCTCCGAAGCGGGCCACGCCGGCGCCGCGCCGCGCCGTCCTCAGCCGGGCCGTCGCGCTGGACATGACGAAGGAGCTCCCGTCGAAGCTGAAGAAGAGGACCTCGTCGGACAGCTTCGCGCCGTCCCAACCGCCGGCGAGCGCGATGAACGCTCCATCCTGCACCGGGGCCAGGCTCATACCCACGCGCGGGACCTGGATCGACGAGAGCGATCTCGGGTTCTCCCGGGTCGGATCGATCGGATCTGGCGAGGAGAACGCCTTGTTCGGGTCGTACCATTCCGGCGTCGCGACCGGCATTCCCTGGGTGTCGAAGCCGCCGACGATCAGCACGCGCCCACCCACGTCCTTCGCTGCGCCCGGTTGGATGCGGGCGGACTTCATCTGGAAGGCGCCGTAGCCCCGCGCTTCGTCGTCGTAGATCAACGCGGAGGGCGTCGCGAAGTACGAGTTGTTGTTCCGCACCTCCCCGCCCGCGAGCAGGACCTGACCGTTGTCGAGCAGCAGCGCGCCGTGAAGCGCCCGCGGCATCGGGGTGAAGAGCCGCTGGCTGTTGAAGACGCCGATATCCGGCGCTTCTTCGAACCCGCCCGTGGCCGGGTTGAAGATCTCCGCGCTCGCCAGCGTGCTGCGGAAGAAGGTCCTCTCACCGTCGGTCGACTCGAGGTTGAACCCGCCTGCGATGAACACGCGTCCATCGGGGAGCAGGGTCGCGCTGTGCCCTGCGCGCGGCTGGAGCATCCGGCTGCAGGTCGTCGGCGACTCCGAGAGGCTGGGCGGCGTGAACGAATTGACCCGGCGGAGGAAGACGGCGATCTCGGTCGGCGCGTTCGCCGGATCGGGAACCACGTCCGGCACGTCGAAGGGAACCGAGCGGCCCACGGAGACGACGGTGCCGCCCGTCTCGGGGTCGCCCTTGTAGGCGCGGACCTCGACGGTCCTGCCCCTTCCGGCGGGAATGTCCGGGATCTCCGCCACCGCCTCCGTGATCGCGGAGACGCGCTCGAGCGGCGCCGCCAGCCCATCCCCCTTCACCCGGAAGCGGAGGTGGGTGGCGCCCTCCAGGGGAGACGGGGCGGTGCACGCGGACGTCACCACCCGGACCTGGTACTTGACGACCTTTGGCTCGCACGCGGAGGTACACAGCAGCACGCCAGCCGCGACGAGAACGTTTCGAGCAGAGGTGCACATGGATTCGAATCTCACCACTTCGCCGAAACCGTTCCGGTGACCGGCCGGGTCGCCTGTGACACGCCGTAATACGTACCGCCTGCAGCAGCCGCGACGCCCACGCCCACCAATGCCCAGACCCACCAGGCGGCGCCTTCGCTTACCTCCGGCAAACCGGGGTCGGCAGGCACGTGCACGCCCTCCAGCGGCTTGACCTCTGCGGGCTGTGCGGAGGACGGCGCCAGCGCCAACCGACGCTCCGGGGAATTGGCGACCGGATCGAGCTCGCGCGGCGCCTGCGCGGAGGCGACCGACTTCGACGCGGCGCCCTTCGCGAGGTCGTGCGG
>JBAWAM010000741.1:0-1975 GCA_049589315.1 Myxococcaceae bacterium | reverse complement strand
ATGGACCGAGGTCTGCGCGAGCTCCGCGAGGAACTGCCGGAGGATCGGATCAGTTTCCACGAGCAGGAACGTCTCGATCTCGCACGGCGCTGGCGCGTGTTCGCACCCATCGCTCTGGCGATCGCCGTCGTCGGCGAGGTGCTTCCGTACTTCACGCCCGAGTTCCCACCGAACCTGGCAGTGAGCGCGTCGCAGTTCCTCGTCCTTCTCGCGGTGTACGTGCTGGCGGTGAGGAACGCGAGCCGCCGCGCGTTGCAGCTTGCGACCGCGGTCGCCGGGATCTGGAGCGGGGTCTACGCCGGCTTCACCGTCGCGGACTCGGGCGGTTTCGAATCCATCCACCTGCTGGGGATGGTGCTGGTCATCGCGGTGCTTCCGGGCGTCTTCGCGCTCCCCCTGCCGTACTCGATCGCGGCGATCGGCGGCAGCGTGGCGACCTTCATCCCGACCACGGCGTTCAAGCTCCACGCGGAGGGCAAGCCCCTCGATGGTCTGGAGACCGCGCTCTTCTACGTGTCGTTCCTCGCGGCGATCACGCTCGCCACGGTCGAGCGCAATCGGCGGCTCCGCTACGGTGAGTTCGTCGCGCATCGCGTCGCCGGCCGGCTGCACCGGTTCGCCGTCGAGGAGGTGCTCTGTCGACACCTCCCGGCCCGCTACGTCGAACGCGTCCTCTCGGGAGAACACCCCTTGAACGCGCCGCCGGAGCGCCGGGTGGTGACGGTGCTCTTCGCCGACATGGTGTCGTTCACGCCGCTGTCCGAGTCCCTCCCCCCGGAGCGCCTCGCGGCGGTGATGGCGCGCTTCTACGACGTCACCGCCCAGGCCGCCTTCGAACGGGGGGCGACGATCGACAAGTTCATCGGAGATGCGGTGATGGCGATCCTCGGCGCCCCCGAGCCGATGGACCCTTCGGAACAGGCCCGTCGCGCGGTGGAGGTCGCCCAGGCCTGGCACCAGGCCGTCGCGGCGCTCGCGAGCGCCGCGGATCAGATACCACCCATCCATCTGCGGATCGGGATCCACCAGGACGTCGTCGCGGTGGGATCCTTCGGGGGTCGCCACCGCAGCGACTACACCGTGCTCGGCCGCGGGGTGAACGTGGCCGCGCGACTCGAGCAGCGCTGCAGCCCCGGGGAGATCCTCCTCTCCGAGGACGTCATGTGCCGGCTGGACCCGGCACCCCTGGATGCGAGGGCGCTGGGCCCGGTGGAGCTGAAGGGGATCCCGGAGAAGGTGCTGTGCTACGCGCTCCCCACCCGGCCGGCCCGTCACGCGGGCGCGGCCTGAGGAGCCCTTCGAGCGAGCCTGAAGGGTTCCGCGCGCGAAGGACTCAGGCACACCGCGGTGGCAGCAGGCACGCGTGAAAAGCAAGCAGGCGATGGTTACTGCAAGGGCCATGGAAGCCAGGACCGTGGAGCTCGGGCTGGACACCTTCGGCGACGTCACCGTCGGTGACGATGGGAAGCGGCTGTCCTATGCGCAGGTCATCCGGAACGTGGTCGAAGAGGCCGTGCTTGCCGATTCGGTGGGAGTGGACTTCATCGGCGTGGGCGAGCACCACCGCGACGACTTCGCCGTCTCCACCCCGGAGACCGTCCTTGCGGCGATCGCCACCCGCACCCAGCGCATCCGTCTCGGTTCCGCGGTCACGGTGCTGAGCTCGGACGATCCGGTCCGGGTCTTCGAGCGCTTCTCCACGGTCGACGCGGTGTCCAACGGGCGGGCCGAGGTGATCCTGGGCCGGGGCTCCTTCACCGAATCCTTCCCCCTCTTCGGCTTCGACCTCCGCCAATACGAGGAGCTCTTCAACGAGCGGCTCGATCTCTTCTCCAGGCTGCTGACGGAGAAGGCCGTGACCTGGAGCGGGACCACGCGCGCCGCGTTGAAGGATCAGGAGGTCTATCCCAAGACCGCGTCCGGCCACCTGAAGACCTGGATCGGCGTGGGCGGCTCTCCCGAGTCCGTCGTGCGC
>JBAWAM010000740.1:0-1743 GCA_049589315.1 Myxococcaceae bacterium | reverse complement strand
GCTACCTGAGCAAGGGCGGATCGGTGAGCCGGATGAACGTGGTCCAGGCCCGGGCGATGTTCCAGGCTGCCTTCTGACGACGTGACGCGATGAAGTAGCAGGACGTGAATCGGCGCCGCGCAGCGAGACACCGCTGCCGGCGCCGATGCCGTTTGCCCAGGAGCGTGTTGGGGTAACGGGTAGGCCGACCTAGGTACAATGCCGATCAGATAGGCATAACCGATCGAGATTATTCGAGGTTTCGGACGCCTTCGGTTTGCTCTGTTGCGGGTGACCTTCGCCGATCAAGATGGGGCGATCGCAGGGAAGAGGAGCGATCGCATGGCGTTCACCGGTGTCCGTCCCGGCCCAGTCGACCGGGGTACCTTCGAGCGGTTCAAGGCCAGCATTAATCCTGCGTGGATCGAGGAGGCGCTGTCGACGACAGGCAAGGCCTCGGTGCGGAAGCGCCGGTTGCCTGCGGACCAGGTCTGCTGGCTCGTGCTGGGGATGGCGCTCTTCCGCAACTTGTCCATCGAAGAGGTCGTTCGACAACTCGATCTGGCGCTACCTGCATCCAGCGGTGGCGAAGTCGTTCCGAGTGCGATTGCCCAGGCTCGCGCAAGGCTCGGCGCGGATCCAATGCGATGGCTCTTCGAGCGTACCGCCTCCGAGTGGGGACACAGGTCAGCTCGCAAGTGGGCATGGCGGGGGCTCGCGGTGTACGGCATGGACGGCACGACGATCCGTGTCCCGGATTCCGAGGAGAATCGCGCGCACTACGGTCCGACGAAGGCACGCGGCGGTGCGCGCGGGTTGAGCGGGTATCCCCTCGTTCGCGCAGTCACGCTGATGGCCCTTCGGTCTCACTTGCTTGTGAGAGCGAGCTTCGGTCCGTACACATCCAGCGAGGGTGCATACGCGAAGGATCTGTGGCCGATGGTTCCGAACGATTCGCTGGTCGTGGTCGATCGGAATTTCTTCGGGGCTCCAACTCTCATCCCGCTGGTGCGTGACGGTCAGAACCGCCACTGGCTGACCCGGGCGAAAAGCAATCACACGTGGACGAGAGTAAAGAAGCTCGGTCCAGGTGACGAACTCGTTGCGATGAATGTCTCCACGCACGCTCGAGCAGCAGACCCAACCCTCAAGGCTGCATCGCCGTGGGTAATGCGGGCGATCCGCTACAAACGCCGTGGGTTCCGGCCGCAGACGCTGTTGACCTCGCTCACCGACCACAAGGCGTACCCCGCCTCCGAAATCGTCGAGCTGTACCACGAGCGGTGGGAGATCGAACTCGGCTTCAACGAAGTGAAATCCGAGATGCTGGAGCGCGAGGAGTCGATCCGCAGTCGAAAACCCGGCGGTGTAGAGCAGGAACTCTGGGGCCTGCTCCTCGCCTACAATCTGGTGCGGCTGGAGATGGAGCGCGTTGCCGAGGAGGCAGGCGTCACGCCGACGCGCATCAGCTTTGTGGCTGCCTTGCGGCTGGTGCGGACAACACTGCTTGGACTGGTGTTCGCAAATCCGGGCGTCATTCCGAAGCGGCTGGAGCAGCTCAGGGCAGACATCACCCACTTCGTCCTCCCTGAACGACGAACCCACCGCCGGTATCCAAGAGCGGTGAAACTCAAGATGAGTTCCTACGACCGGAAGCGTCCTGCGGGCGAACACAGACGACGGCGGCGCCCCGCAAAGTGAACGGCATTGGCCCTAGGTCGGAACGCACGCAGATCGGAACCACGCGCGCGGCAGGCGTGGGGC
>JBAWAM010000739.1:0-1800 GCA_049589315.1 Myxococcaceae bacterium | reverse complement strand
GCGCTCGAGCAGGCGCTGGCGAAGGCCCAGGGAGCCGGCGCCGCAGCGCGCGAACGCGAGGCGCTCGAGCGGTCGCTGATGTCGCTGGACGAGACCGCAGGCAGCGGCGCAGAGGCGATGCAGAAGGCGCTCGATCAGCTCGGCAGCGAGCGCAACAGCGGAGAGGACCGCCAGGGCAAGGGCGGCGACACACATGGCGGAGCCGGGACGCCGTCGAGCTCGGAGCTCTCCCAGCTTCGCGATGCGCTGCGCGACCGTCAGGAGCAGATGGCGAACGCGTTCAAACAGGGCGGCAAGAATGGACAGGGCCGGCAAATGGCGAAGAGTGCCCCGCAACCCGGGCAGGGTCAGGCGCAGGGAAAGGGCCAGGGGCAGGGACCCGCAACGGGCGAACGCGGAGGACCGTCACGAGGAGGCGGCGAAGGCGAGCTCCGCTTCGATCAGCCCGTGGAGATGGACCCTTCGCGCCTCGCGTTCGCGCCGCTGCCGGAGGGCCAGGGCGGTGATCCGGGACAGCTCTGGGGGCTGAAGGCGGCGGACCCGAAGCCCTCCACCGAGCCTTCCGGCGGGGCGATGACCACGGGATCCCTGGTCGGAGGCGAGCAGGCGCCCGCCTTCGATCAATCCGCGCGGCTTCCGCGCAACCGCGAGCTCGTTCGCCGGTATTTCGATTCGCAGCACCCGTGAAGCTGAGGAGCACAACGTGTCGGAGCTGCTTCAACCCCGAGAGATCGCCGTCGCCGTCGAGCACCTTTCGATTCTGCGCCGCGGGCTCAACCAGATTCTGATCGACCAGGAGCAGGTGGTCGAACGCGTGGTGACCGCCATCGTCTCGCGCGGGCATGTGCTCCTCGAAGGCCTGCCCGGGCTGGGCAAGACGGAGCTCTGCAAGGGGATGGCCCGACTGCTCGGCCTGCCGTTCCGGCGACTCCAGTTCACACCGGACCTGCTGCCGGGCGACATCACCGGGACCTATGTCATCGAGGGAGGCCCCACAGGGCCACGCGGCGACTTCGTCTTCAGGCCGGGACCGATCTTCGCGAGCGTGGTGTTGGCGGATGAGATCAACCGCGCCTCGCCCAAGACCCAGTCCGCGCTGCTCGAGGCGATGCAGGAGCGCTCGGTGACCGTGCTCGGGAACACCCATCGTCTGCCGGAGCCGTTCTTCGTGCTCGCGACCCAGAACCCGATCGAGCTCGAAGGCACGTACCCGCTCCCGGAGGCTCAGCTCGATCGCTTCCTGTTCCGCGTCCAGGTGCCGGCCGTGGGGGCCAACACGCTGGCGACGTTGCTCACGGAGCGCGTGCGCGGCGCACCTCCGGAGCTCGAGCCGATCGCCGACGGTTCGATCCTGCAGGGATTGTTCGATGCGGCGGACCGGGTCCATCTGCCTCGACCCGTCGCGCACTTCATCGGGCGCATCGTCGAGGCCACGGACTCGCGGCGGCCCGAAGCGCCCGAGGCGGTCCGGCGCTTCGTGCGCTACGGCGCATCTCCCCGAGCCGCGTTGGGGATGGCGGCGAGCGCGCGGGCGCTCGCGTTGCTTCGGGGAAAGCCGAACGTCGGGTTCGACGAGGTGCGCGACGTAGCGGACCCCGTCTTGAACCATCGGCTCGTGCTCACCTACGAAGCCGCCCTGGAGAAGGTCTCGGCGACGCAGGTGGTCGCGCAGTTGTTGGAGGCGGTTCCGGAGGTGGTGCGTGTGTAGCGCGCGCGGGCTCCTGGTTGTGTTGCTCCTTGCCGGGTCGGCCGCGAAACCGGAGACGACTTCAGGGAACGGAACGCTGCTCTACAACTTCA
>JBAWAM010000738.1:0-3683 GCA_049589315.1 Myxococcaceae bacterium | reverse complement strand
ACTCGAAGCGGGCCAGCGCCTTTTCGTCCGCGGAGACCTGCGACGAGACCCGGGCCAGGTCCGCGGTCGCAGACTGCACGGCCTGCCGAAACTGATCGAGCGCGCCGCGCCGCGCCTTCACCGCCTCGAACCGGGCGCGCAGCGCCTCCTCGCGGTGAGCGCTCACGTCGATGGCGGGTAAGTCGGAATCCTGCGCGCGCTTCTTCAGCTCCGCGAAGCCAGGATCACGCACGCCTGACAGCTGAGCGCGGGACGCGGCGGCCTTGACCTGCTGCATGCGCCGGAGGAGCTCCCCGGCCGTCGCGTCCAGCCGCTGAAGCTCCTGCGCCATCTGCGACTCCGCCGCGCCCAGCTCCTGCTCGGCGTGGCGGATCTCCTGCTCGCGATCGGCGTGGGACTGCGCGGAAGCGGTCTGGGTACGGGCCACGTTACGGCTCCTCTCGAGGGCACAGCATCAATGGGTGCGAAGCACCTGCGCCCGCAGGATTCTAGCGTCAGACGAAAAGGACACCAGCACGTGTCCGGTGCGTTCGCAGAAGGCCTTGAGGTCCGCTTCGGCGGCCGGGTCGGTGGCGAGCAACTCCAGCGTCTGCCCGATCTCCAGGTCGCGGAGCGCCCGGGCGAGCTCGAGGATGGGCATGGGGCACGCCTTCCCTGTCGCATCCACCACTCGCGCACCCCTCTGTGTCATCGCGTGTCGACGCTATCCCCGAGCATTCAAGTGAGCCAGTGATGAAACCGGGAAATGGATTTCGACACTACCTGTTCGGGTCGGTCCAGCAGGCAGCCGGTGTAGGACTCGTGTTGCGGTGGTGAGACACGCCCTGTTAAGAAGCGCGGTCTTTTCGAGCGGCCGGTTGCAACGGATTCGCAAGGAGCAGTGAACGAGATGAAGCCGAGTGTCATTGTTGCCCTCCTCGTCGGAGTGGGCATCGGATTCGCGATTGGAAAGGTTGTCACCCCCTCCACCCCATCCTCCTCGGGGACCGCCGCCGTCCTCGCCGCGGAGACCGAAGCACAGCTCGCATACAAGGGCACGCAGATGCCCCCGGGCATCCTCGACGGACTGACCGAATCGCAGCGCTTCGCCGCGATGAAGGCCGCCAACGAGGTCAAGTGCAGCCAGTGCCCCAATGACACCGTCGCCAAGTGCCTGGGCAACGGCCACACGGATTGCGCGGGCGGTCTCGCCCAGCTCCGCCAGGCCGCCACCCTCGCCCGACAGGGCAAGTCGGCAGACGAGATCACCCGGGCCCTGGGCGGCGCTGCGGCGCCGGCGCGTCCTGCGGACTCGTCCAAGGTGGTCTTCAAGGTCCCGATCGACGGCTCGCCCGTCGAGGGCAAGGCCTCGGCGCTCGTCACCCTCGTCGAGTTCTCCGACTACGAGTGCCCGTTCTGCACGCGCGCCGAAGGAACGGTCGTCCAGCTCAAGAAGGAGTACGGCGACAAGCTCCGCGTCGTGATGAAGCAGAACCCGCTGCCCTTCCACCCGAACGCGAAGCCTGCGGCGCTCGCCGCGCTCGCCGCCGGTGAGCAGGGCAAGTACTGGCAGATGCACGAGAAGCTCTTCTCGAAGAAGCAGCTCGACGCGGGCACCCTCGAGGGCTACGCGAAGGAGCTCGGCCTCAACGTCGCGAAGTGGAAGACCGACATGGAGAGCCCGAAGCTGAAGGCCGTGATCGACCGCGACCAGGCGCTCGCGCAGCAGCTCGGCGCCACCGGCACCCCGGCCTTCTTCATCAACGGCCGCAAGCTCTCGGGCGCGCAGCCGCTGCCCGCGTTCAAGTCGCTCATCGACGAGGAGCTCGCCAAGGCCGAGAAGCTGGTGAAGGACGGCGTGAAGCCGGAAGAGGTCTACGCGAAGGTGCTCGCCCAGGGCGTCACCTCGCCTCCCGCCGCCCCGCAGGCGCCGTCTGCCGCGCCGGCCGCCAAGGTCGCGAAGGTCGACGTCCCGGCGGACTCCCCCGCCTTCGGCCCGAAGAACGCCAAGGTGACCATCGTCGAATGGTCCGACTTCGAGTGCCCGTTCTGCTCGCGCGCTAATCCCACGCTCGAGGAGATCAAGAAGACCTACGGCAACGACGTGCGGATCGTGTTCCGTCACCAGCCGCTGCCGTTCCACCCGAACGCCAAGCCCTCCGCCGAGGCCTCCATGGCCGCCCACGAGCAGGGCAAGTTCTGGGAGTACCACGACAAGCTGTTCGCCACGAAGAAGCTGGACCGCGCTTCGCTCGAGCAGCACGCGAAGGAGCTCGGCCTGGACATGAACAAGTTCAAGGCCGCGCTGGACAGTGGGAAGTTCCGCGCCAAGGTCGACGCTGACTCCTCCGCGGGCAACGCGGCGGGCGCCAACGGCACCCCGACGTTCTTCATCAACGGCCGCCAGCTCGTGGGCGCCCAGCCGTTCCCGGCCTTCAAGTCGATCATCGACGAGGAGATCGCCAAGGCAGACAAGCTGCTGAAGAGCGGCGTGAAGCTGGAGCAGCTCTACGAGAAGATCCTCGCCGAGAATGTCTCCGCCGCGCCGACCCCGGCCGCTGCGGCCGCCGCGCCGGCCCCCACCGTGGTGAAGGACATCGCCCTCGACAAGGCCCCGGTGAAGGGTCCGAAGAACGCGCCGATCACCATCGTCGCCTTCTCCGACTTCGAGTGCCCGTTCTGCGGCCGCGTCATCCCGACGCTCAAGCAGATCGAGGAGCAGTACAAGGGCAAGGTGAAGATCGCCTTCAAGCACCAGCCGCTGCCGTTCCACCCGAACGCGAAGCTCGCCGCCGCCGCGTCGATGGCCGCGAACGAGCAGGGCAAGTTCTGGGAGTACCACGACAAGCTCTTCCAGAATCAGCGCCAGCTCGACCGCGCGTCGCTGGAGCGCTACGCGACCGAGCTCGGCATGGACCTGAACAAGTTCAAGGCCGTGCTCGACTCGAACAAGTACGACGCACAGATCACCGCGGACAGCCAGGAAGGCACGCGGATTGGCGCGAACGGGACCCCGACCTTCTTCATCAATGGTCGGCAGCTCGTCGGCGCCCAGCCGGTGAACGCGTTCACCGCGATCATCGACGAGGAGCTGAAGAAGGCCGGCAAGTAGGTCCAGGCCTCTCGTGAAGTTCGAACGGCCGTTGGGCACCTGCCCGGCGGCCGTTTCTTTTTGGGTACAGCGGGATTGAAGCAGCCTTGCGAGCAAGCCGCGCCTGTTCGCGCGGGCGCGGCGGACACATCCTTCAAGCGTCGCGTGGAACACGGCTTCCGCGCCACACAGGGAGGCTTCGCATGAGTTGGCTCTGGTTCATCGTGATCGGCCTGGTGGCTGGACTGATTGCGCGGGCGGTGGTCCCCGGACGGCAGAACATGGGAATCATCGCAACGACACTGCTCGGTATCGTCGGCTCGTTCATAGGTGGCATGATCGGCTCCGCGTTCAGCAAGAGCCGGAACTTCTGGGATCTTCAGCCCTCCGGCTTGATCATGTCGGTCCTCGGAGCAATCGCCGTGCTCTTCATCTACGGAGCGGTGACCAAGAAGACGGGTGGAGGCAGACGCGTCACAGCCTAGGGGCGCGTGAGCCCGCTCTGGCCCGGGTCCCCATCCCGCGCCCGGGCGGGACTCACGCCGCTCGGCCGAGCCACAGGCCGCAGATTCCGGCGGCCAGACAGCCGACGAGCGTGGCGAGCGCATACAGC
>JBAWAM010000737.1:0-1657 GCA_049589315.1 Myxococcaceae bacterium | reverse complement strand
GTCGAAGAGATCATCGAAGTCGAACTGCTCGCACCACACGGCAGAGGCACCCGCCCAGAGGGCGTCCGCGTCTACAAGACGACCGACCTCCCAGAGGAAGACCGTAGGGTCGTCCTCGGCTTCCCGGTCACCAGCAAGACGCGGACCCTCTTCGATCTGGCGCGCGTACTTGAAGAGGAGCAGCTCGCATATGCGGTTGAGGCAGCGCGGAAGTACGACTCCGTGCCGCTCGACTGGATCAAGCGCCGTCTGAGCGAGCTCCGGAAACCAGGGCGCAAAGGCATCGAAAAGCTGCAACGCGTCGTGGATGACTGCGACCGACGCGGCGCCCTCCTGCAAAGTGCCCTCGAGGTGCGGTTCTGGCGAAGGATCCGCGACGCAGGCTTGCCGCTTCCCGTGTGCCAGCTCGCCTTCGACATCGATGACGGTCAGCCCGGCTGGGTCGACTTCGCCTGGCCCGGCGCCATGCTCGTTGTGGAGACGCGTGGCGCGAAATTCCACGCCACTGTCGAAGCTTTCGAGCGAAACAGCCGCCGCACGGCCCGGCTCACCGCGGAGGGATGGAGCGTAATGCCCGTCACTTGGAACATGCTGGAAGAGAACGAGCCACGCGTGCTGCGTCAGGTCGCGGCCGCGCTGCAGGTTCGGGGTGCGCTGCCGCCCGTGCAGTTCGCGCTCCTTTGAGCCCGCTGCATCAACGGGACAGCTTCAGCAGGTCCACGTACGTCAGCAGTTCTGAAGGACCGGACCCCGGTTCGTACCTCACGACCGCACGGCCATCGATGACCTCGAACAGATACTGGCCCGGGGCCGAGGCGATGAACTCCACAGACCCGATATCTGGAACGACCACGACGCTGGTCCCTCCCCACGCTGCAGCCGGACTGCAGCCCGCCACGAAGAACTCTTCCGTCTTGACCTCGACGCCGCAGTAATCCCACTCGTACTCGGGGCCACGAACAGCGGCACAGGCCCCGTTGGAAGGCATCCTTCCCTGCGAGTCGTAGACGTAGTCAACCGCAGACTTGAGGACGACCATCCTGCTTCCGGGGGCAAGGAAGGCCCAGAACGTGTCTACCTGGAGCCTCGGGCCAAATAGTCCGCGAGGCTCGGGAACATGGGCGACTCGAACTTCAGTCCAGCCAACGGGAGGCAGTGTGGCGACGGTGACGTCTTCCTCGTCGTTCGCAGGTACGTGCAACAGTCCAGCGTGTCCCGGCTACGCATGCAGCAGGATTAGCCACTCCGCTCCCGGACGGGAATGGCACCGCGTGGAGGCTTCCGCTGGCGACGGCATTCCTGCTTGGGTACTCGCCGCCAGACTGGTTCCCAGAGTCCCCCCGCGCACACGCGCTCCCTCTGGAGACGCAGCGCGTTCCGACTTCTCGGAACCAACGTGGCAGCAGCGATGCTCGGTGCCTACTCCGGGAAGAACATCGGCTCGCGCGACGACACGAACTGCTGGATCGCGCCGGCGGTGGCCGGGTCCAGATTGACGAACTGGATGCCCACGCCGGGGAAGATGTCGGGGGTGAGGTCGTTCACCTCGCGCACCCAGCGCACGACGCCCTGCACGTTCAGCTTCTCCCCGTCGGCGAGGCTGAAGCCGAGATCGACCTCGGTGCCGATCTCCACGGTCGGCACCGTGGCGATGAAC
>JBAWAM010000736.1:0-4648 GCA_049589315.1 Myxococcaceae bacterium | reverse complement strand
GCACCACGCTGCCGGCCGCGAGGTCCTGCGCATTGCGCGGCTCGATCTTCATGTTGTCGTTGCGCCACTCGAGGATGCCGGTGATCGAGCTGAACACCTCACCGACCGCAGGGAACGGCGCGACCAGGTACAGGTAGTCGTTGATCCGCAGATCGCCCGTGACGACGAACTCGTTGTCCGGCTCCTTGTCACCGGGGCCGAGCGCGGGGTTCACGTCGGTGACGGTGACGTTCTCCACCCGGACCAGCACGCCCTCCAGCGCGTCCTTGCGGGCGCCGGTCGAGTTGATCTCGGTCGGCGCGACCACGATCGGGGCGGGGAGCGCGTTCGCGCTGCTCGCCACGGTGACCCCGGAGACGGTGCCGAGCTGGATCTGGCCGAAGAACTTCGTGATGACGCCCTCGCCGATGTTCACGCGATCGCCCACCGCGACCGGGAGGTCCCTGGCGAACACGAACAGGCCGGAGCGTTCCGGACCGGTGTAGCCGTTGTCGCTCGGGTGCACCTGCACGAAGATGCCGTTGGCCGAGGCGGCGGTGACCAGCACGTTGCCCAGCGAGACCTTCTGGCCCTCGGGCGCGGTGCCGTTCTTGATCGCGTAGATCGTGCTCGGGCAGGCAGAGTTCCCCGGGTTCGGCGCGGCGCACGCGTCGCAGGCGTCGCCGATGCCGTCGGAGTCCATGTCCTCCTGGCCGGGGTTCGCGTCGGCCGGGCAGTTGTCCTGATCGTTGGCCTCGCCGTCCCCGTCGGTGTCGTTCACGTCCACCGGCTTGCAGGTGGTGGAGTTCGCGTCGAGCGGGCACACGTCGCAGACGTCGCCCACGCCGTCCTGGTCCGCGTCCGCCTGGGCGCCGTTGTCGAGCGGGCGCACCGGGTTGAACACGGTCGGGCAGGAGTCCGTCGCGTCGGGCACGCCGTCACCGTCCTGGTCGCCCGCGCCCACCTCGCCGCTGTAGGTGGTCGAGCCGTTCACGGCCCACTGCGCCGAACGCGTCGGGGTGCAGGTGGGCTCGTCGCGCGGCGTGCCGCACGCGAACAGCGGGTAGGTCGAGGCGTTCGCCTGCGCGAGAGCGGAGTACGACTGGCCGATCTCGGACTGGATGCACACCGCCTTCTGGGTGCCGCACAGGTCGATCGTCTCGCAGGTGTCGGTGGACAGGGCCTTCACCAGCGCCTCGTCGCCGTAGAGCGCCTTGCCGCCACGGAGGGTGAGGACCACGTCATCGGTGTCGGCGTCGATCACCGCGCGGAACGAAGACCCCGTGGCGCCGCCCTTGAACACCGCGATGTCCGCGGTCCGGCCCTGGGCGAGGCGGCCGAGCTTGTCACCGAGCTGCATCAGGTCCGCCGCGTTCGCAGTGACCGCGCGCCACAGCTCCTCGTCCGAGAGCACCTGGCCGAAGTGATTGCGGTTGAGGCCGTCCGCGCACTTGAGCTCGCGGAGCAGGTTCATCGAACCGGAGCGCACCCAGTCGGTCCCGAGCGCGATCCGCGCCCCCATCCGCTTGTAGAGCGCGACCTGCGCGGTGTCGCCGTAGAGGAAGATGTTGGAGCGGGGCGACCAGATCAGCGACGCACCGGAGGCGGTGATCTGCCCGACGTCCGCGGCCTTCACGCCGATGCCGTGGATGATGCCGGCGCGCGGGATGAACGGCTGGAAGGAGGTGCTCTGCGAGATGCACATCCACTCGTTGCGGGCGGAAGCCTCGATGCCCTCGGCGATGTGGGGCAGCCAGGCCGCGTTGGCCGCAGCGCTCGGCTTGACCTCGTTGTAGCCGCAGTTGTCCGTCCGCTCGGTCCCATTCGAGTCACCGAGGGGGAAGGTCTCGTAGTCCGCCACCGGACCACCGAGGCCCTCCTGCTGGGTGCCGCTGCGATCCAGGTTGCGGAGCAGGCCGTTTGCGCCGCCGGAGCCGGCGACGGAGGTGGTGCCGGACATCAACTGGCGGAGCTCACCCCAGGTGATCTGCGCGGCCGTCGCGTTGCCGCCGTTGGAGACCTTGGTGTGCCCGTCATGGGCCGACCCGCCCACGCGCCAGTCGTGGCGGTGCTCGTAGCGCTCGTCGCTGGTCGGGACGAACGGGTCCGCCTGGTAGGTGATGTGGTCGTGCGAGTTGATCAGGCCGGGAGACACCACCGAGCCCACGCAGTTGACCTGGGTGGCGGTGGCCGCGCCGTCGCAGTTGCAGCCGACGCACTGGATAGCGCCCTGCGCGTCGAACAGCACCTGGCCCCCCACGAACACCTTCCCCGGGGCGAGAATCGTTCCGTAGACCACCCGGTTGCTGTCGCCCGGCGTCACTTCGCAGCTCGCGCTCGCCGGCGCCTGGGGCGCGCCCGTGCACTGCTCCAGCGTGTACGTGCTCTGGGTGCAGTCGCGCTCGCAGCCGTCGCCTTCGACGGCGTTGCCGTCGTCGCACTGCTCGCCGAACTCGATCTCGCCGTTGCCGCAGGTCCCGGGCGTGCCCGTGCAGTCGGGCTCGCAGCCGTTGCCCGCGACGCTGTCGCCGTCGTCGCACTGCTCGGTGCCTTCCTTGACGCCGTTGCCACACGCCGGCGGGGGCACGGTGCAGTCCTGCTCACAGCGGTCATCCGGAGCGGTGTTGCCGTCGTCGCACTCCTCGCCGGGGTCGACCTTCCCGTTTCCGCACAGGAGCGGGTCGATGGTCGACTTGCAGTCGGCGGCGCAGGCGTCGCCGTTGACGATGTTGCCGTCGTCGCAGGCCTCGCCGGTCTCGACCGTTCCGTTACCGCAGACGGGCTCGGGTTCGACCGTGCCGGGACAGCCGAGGAGCACCACGAGTGGCGCCAACGCGGCGAACAGGGGGATTCTCAAAGATGTTTTCATGAGTGTCTCTTCCGAAAAGGCGCGGGAGCCTACCACGGGCGTTGCTCCTGCCCGCCGTTGTCGGCCGTTGGAACGAAAAAGTTGCTCCCGTACTGATTTCGGACAGGCGGCCGAGCGCCCCTGTCAAAAACCTCGCAGCCTGTCCCGAGGTCCGATCCCCGGCTTCAGTACACGGCACTAACGATGCACCGCTTTGCGCCCCCAATGGATCGATCCGGCACGGTTCCGACGGATTCTCACGCGCGCCATCGTCCTGCCCCTGGTGGTGATGGCGGCGCTCGCCGTGGGACTGGTGTTCCAGGTGAACCACCTGGTGAAGGTGAGCCAGGAGAGCTCCCGGACCGACCTGGTCATCGCGCAGATGGACGTGGTCCGGGCCTTGCTTGTCGACAAGGAAGCGGCGCTGCGCGGGTATCTGCTCACCGGCAGGCCCAGCTTTCTCGAACCCTTCCGCGGGTCGGACGAGAGGTTCGGGCCGGCCATTGCGGAGCTCCGGAGACTGGTCGCGCAGGAGCCGGACCAGCTCGCGCGGCTGGAGGCGTTCGAAGCGCTCTGGCGCGAGTGGGACCAGCACGCGCGCGGCCTCCTCACGGTGCGCGACATGGGCGGCGAGTACGGCTCGTGGAATCTGCAGATGCAGGGACAGGCGATGATGCAGCGGGCGCGGGCGCAACGCAGCGCGATCATCTCTGCCGCGGAGGATCGAAGGCAGCTCGAGGCAGCGCACGCCCGGCGCGTCTCGCAAGGCGTGCTGCTCGGCGGCGGCGGCCTGGCGCTGGTCATCGGCGGCCTGCTGGCCGCGTTCGTCCGAAAGCAGCTCATCGAGGTCTCCCGCAACTACGAGCAGGCCATCTCCCTCTCCGAGCTCCAGGCCCAGGCGCTGCGCCACAGCGAGCAGCAGTTCCGCTCGATCTTCGATGCGGCCGGCGACGCGATGGTGATCTTCGATGACGCCGGGACGATCCTCGACGCGAACCCCGCCGCGTCCCTCCTGAGCGGCGTCCCGCGGGAGACGTTGATCGGGCGCCCGCTGGCGGCCTTCTCCGCCGAGGAGACGCCGGCCGACCCCTTCGGCACCATCCACACGTGGGCGCCGCTCCGGGGAGAGTGGCGGATCCGCCGGCAGGGCGGCGAGGTGCGGGATCTCGAGTACAGCGCGACGCTCCACTTCCTCCCCGGACGACACCTCTCGGTCCTGCGCGACATCACCACGCGCAAGCAGCAGGAGGAGGAGATCCGGCAGCTCAACGAGAACCTCGAGCGCAGGGTGAAGGCGCGCACTGCGGAGCTGGAGCAGGCCAACCGCGAGCTCGAGTCCTTCTCCTGGTCCGTGTCGCACGACCTGCGATCGCCGCTCCGCCACATCAGCGGCTTCTCGGACCTCCTGCGCCGAAGCGCGGGGGCGAACCTGGACGAGGAGAGCACGCGGTACCTCGACACCATCGGCGAAGCGGCGAAGCGGGCCTCGGTCCTCGTGGACGAGCTGCTGGCCTTCTCGCGCATGCAACGCGCCGAGCTGCGCAATCGGGAGGTGGACATGACCTCGTTGTTCGAGGAGGTCCGTCGGGAGCTGGAGCCGGAGCTGGCGGGGCGGAAGGTGGAGTGGTCGGTGTCCCCGCTCCCGAAGGTGCGGGGCGACGGGAGCATGCTCCGCCTCGTCGTACGAAACCTCCTCTCCAACGCGCTCAAGTACACGCGGCAACGTGAGCTGGCGAAGGTCGAGATCGCCTGGACCCGGCGCGAGGACGAGCTCGTCTTCTCCATCCACGACAACGGCGTCGGCTTCGACATGACGTACGC
>JBAWAM010000735.1:0-3984 GCA_049589315.1 Myxococcaceae bacterium | reverse complement strand
CCCGGGGCTCGAGAACGTCTTCGCCGGGCATCCGCGCTGGGGCACCCACGCCCGCGCGCAGTTCGTGGTGGCGCCGTGGATGACCGCGAGCTGGGTGGCGGGCAATGCGAAGGACGCGACCACCACGCTGGCCCGCGCCTGGACCGGACCCGAGATCGCGTTCCCGACCCTCTTCGGGGCACGCGGAGGCCTGACGCTGGTCCATCAGGAGGAGTTCGGGTGGATCGGCGGTCGCGCGAGCTGGGCCCAGGCGGTCCTCCGCCCGGTCGAGAACGTCGACCTGCTCGGGAGAGTCGTCTGGTTCCGCGACGCGATCCCGGTCCCCTCGGGCGTGGCCCACGTGAACGAGGCGGGCGGCTATCTGAGCGTGGGGTGGCGGCTGAGTGAGATCTTCACCCTCCGTGCATCTGTGCTGGGGAGGGTGGACCTGTTCCCAGCGCCCGAGGATCGCGAGGGCACGACGCCCCAGCCGTCCGGCGCCATCGCCAGCGCGTCGCTCAACGGGAGGTTCTGACGCCCCGCGGCTGGCCATTGTGCGACATGTCGGTCTACGCTGGACTGTATGAAAGTGCGCAGTGGTCCGGTGCCCGCCGCCAAGCCGCAGGCCAGGTCGAAAGCCTCGTCCAGGGCGACCTCGAATGCGCCCGCCCGAAGCCGCGACGCCTTCGACGCGCAGCACGAGCCCTGGGACGACGTCCGGGGCAGGCTCGAACAGAGCACGCTGGCGGCGGTGATCGACGCGGCGATCTACGAGGTCCGGAAGGCGACCCACTTCGACACCGCCTCCGCCGTTGCCGTGCTCGAGCAGCTCAAGATCGAGCTCGATCTCGAGCTTCCCGTCCCGACAGAGATCCACTCCGCCCGGAGCATCTACGAGATCGTCGAGGAGAAGGTCGGCACCGACTCGAGGCTGACCCAGAGCCAGCGCGTCGCCCTGCGCGAACCGCTCGAGGTCGCCAGGAACTACCTCGCCGTTTCGGACGAGCCGTTGTGGAAGCCCGTTCCACTCCAGGGGATCCACACGCGCGCCCCGGCCGACGCCAGGCGCGTCGACGGCTATCCGGCGAACGTCGCGTCGATCCAGGTGGACGAGCTCGCCTGGCCCGACGTGCCCGAATACGTCGACACGCGCCTCGGTCCGGTCGCAGAGCTCCTCGATTCGCTCACCGACAAGGATCGCGTCGTCTTCACCAACCTGAAGGCGGGCGCTGCGCTGCCCGAGCAACCTCCGGTGACGCGGCTGGAGCAGCTCAACCTGCCGGTGAGTTCGTGGTCGAAGGCGTTGCACCTCGCTGTCCACGCCGACGGCACGCGCACCGTGATCATGAGCGAGTTCCCCGGGAACGTGCTGATGCGGCACTTCCAGCTCCTCGCCCGGCATCGGCTCGAGACGCGGGGCGCAGCACCGCAGGTGACCACCCTCGAGTCGCCGGGCACGTACCAGCCCACGTACGATTCCTTGAAGGACTTCTTCCGCAGCCAGAGGGCACAGCTGGGTCGCATCGACGCGGTGGCCGTCGGATACCAGAACGCCTTCGAGGCCTGCTGGAAGGGCTTCTCCCAGGGCACGGTGAAGGGGGACGGCGAATCCTGGAGCGCCGACGTGTATCAGCTCCCCAATGGCAAGCGGGTGGCCGTGTTGGCGACGCCTGACTCACTGCACGGGGAGATCCTGGGCCAGAGCTTGAGGACGCTGGTCGGCGATGACGCGAACATCCGGAACGTCTTCGTGGCCGGCTCCGCCGGGTCGCTTCACTTCCGCGAGCCCTACGCGATGATCTTCCCGAACCGGCTCGTGGGCGACGAAGGCGCCAGCGTGCAGAACGTCCTCACGAACGGCTCTGACGATCTCGTCCACCGAAGCGTCCTGTCTCCCCTCGAGGAGACGCCCTCGTACATCCAGAACTCGCAGGCGAAGCAGGTGACGACGGTGGACATGGAGATGGGCCATGTCGCGACGGCGCTGGAGGGGACGAACGTCGAGGTCGGATGCGCCATGCTCGTCACCGACTTCCCGGCCGGGTGGCCGCTGACGAAGGACCTGAGCCTGACCTTCCAGGACTCTCGCCGGAAGTCGAGCCAGATCGCCCGCTACCCCGAGGCGATCCTGCAGCGGTTGACCGAGGGCGTTCCGGTCCCGACCCATCCGCTCGAAGGCTTCGTGGGCAAGACCATCTCCGAGCTCTCCCGCGAGAACGTCGCCCAACGGTACGCCGAGCTTGGGCCTCTGAGTCCCGAGGAGAAGGGGGTGCTCGAGCGCGTGCGCGCGCTGGAGCCCAGCTACTCGTTCCGCGTCAGTCAGGCCCGCCTCTCCCGGCTCGTCGAGGACGGCGTCATCCTCTCCACCGCCCAGGTGGCGGACATCAAGAAGATGCCCGTCTCGCCGTACACGCCGGACCTCGAGCAGAAGATGTACGGCGCGTTCGACTACACGTTCGGCGCCATCTCGTTCAACGACGGGGACGAGCGATACGGAGACGTGATCCTCCGGCTTCGCCCCGAGGTCGTGGAGGCGCGCTCGTGGGCCACCCGGAAGTCCGGCTGGCGGGCGGACAAGGAGCTCCGGCGGAGCGACGCGAAGGCCGCGCTGAAGGCTTCGGCCGAGGAGGACCCGAAGGTGCTCGCCGACTTCGCCACGGCGACCGTGGAGGGCAAGACCGACTCTGAATACCTGAGTCGCGCGCGCGACCTCTTCGCCGCCTGGGTGGTCGCGCCCGACCAGTACGTGGACATGATCGCCACCCAGGCCCTCTGGCGCTTCCGCGAGGGCTCACCGGAGCTGCGCGCGGAGTTCCTCGGCGCGCAGGGAGAGGACCTGGCGCGCCTGCTGGGCGAGCGGCAGATCGCCTACCTCGAGGGCAAGATCAAAGGCTCCCTGAACCTGGTCGACCTCGCGTCCGTGAGCCTTCCGTCGAACGCGTCACCGGACCTCGTGGAGAAGCTGAACGCGCTCGGGGTCGAGACCGAGCTCCGTCCGTCCGAGGAAAACTGAGGCCCGATCGCTGCTGCGCTCACTCCGCGGTGCGCAACAGCGAATCGATCCGCAGCAGGTGACCCGAGGTCGGGAAGGACGCCCGGAACCGGTCGGCGGCCGCTCGTGCGTCCGCGGTACGCCCGAGCCGCACCAGCGCCTCGATTGCAATCACCTCGCGCTCCTGGACCAGCACGCCATTCGGGTGCCGTCGGCGATGCTCCGAGGTGATCTCCAGCGCGCGCGTGAACTCACCGCTGCGCATCGCCCGGAGCGCCGAGTCGAGCAGGCCGGGCTCGTCGGCGGGGAGGGGCGAAGGTCGGGCGACCGGCTTCGCGGGCGGCGGACGCGGCGAGGCGATCGCCGGGGCGGGCGCAGCAGGCTGCTCGGGCACAGGCAAAGGCTCCGGCATGGGCTCGGCGATCGGGGGCGGAACGGGCTGCGCTGCAATCGTCACGGGGGTGACCCGTTCCACCTTCGCCTCGTAGACACGTCCTGCCTGGAAGCCGCCGCCACCGACGGCGACCGCGCCGGCCGCGACCAGGACCTTCGTGAGCACCGACGCGCCGCCCTTCGCCACGGCAGACGCAACCGGCGCGCTCGCGCCTCCCGCCGAAGTCACGGGATCCGGAGAGATCGCCTCAGCGAGTCCCGCAGCCGCGACAGGTGCGAGCAGGTCGCCCAGCCGCGCCGACAGGCTTCCGAGTTGCTCCGCCGACGGCGCGTCGGACGCGGCGCTCTCGAGGAGCTCACGCAGCATGCGGGGGCCGCCCGCTTCAGGGTCGAGCCATCGACGGGGTTCCTGCATTGGGATCGTCATGATTGCTCTCCCAACTGCCGGCGTGCGACGGATTGTTCGACGTGGCGACGAGCTGCGTACAGTCGTGCGTAGGCGGTCTGCAGGGGACACTCCATGGCGGCCGCGACCTCCGCCATCGGCCACCCCTCCAGCTCGAACAGAATGAAGGCGACGCGCTTCACATCGTCGAGCTCGTCCAGGATCGCATCCAGGA
>JBAWAM010000734.1:0-8621 GCA_049589315.1 Myxococcaceae bacterium | reverse complement strand
GACGGCGGTGAAGGACACGCTCGGCAAGGCGATCGATGCGACGGCGAACACCGCAACTTTCAATGGGTACGTCAGCGCTGCTTCGCTGATTATTACCGAGGTGAACGCCAAGATTGCGGGAGGCCTCGATCTCCTCGAGATCCAGGCAGTCACGGGCGGGTCGATCAATGGCGTCAAGCTGGAGCAGGTCGGAACCGCGAACGTCACTGCCTATGCGACCCTGCCTGACATCATCGTGCAGGCTGGGGACATCGTTCTTGTCCACGTCGGCGCGGCCGGGCTTCCGACCGAGACCTCCTCGAAGACTGAGGTTCCCAACTCCACGAATGGCGCCTACTCGGACAACGCGTGGGACGTCGGTGGCAACAACACCGGGTGGTCCGATACGAACGCGCGAGTCCTCCGGCTCACGAAGCCGGATGGAACCACTATGACTTCTGTTCCGTTCGTTTCGACCAACGCGCCGTCCACGCAGTGGGAAACGGAGTTCCAGGCGATCGTCGCGGCCGGGCTCTGGACGCTCGATACGGCGTGTGCGGCGTCCCCCTGCACCACGGAGGAGATGATTGCCAACTCCGTCAATTGGAGCGGGTTGCCCAACAGCAGCGCCGGCTCGGTGTATCGGTCCTCTACTGCGACCACGAACAGCGCTGCCGCCTGGACCAAGGTTCAGACTGGCGCCACGTTCGGCACGGCGAACCCGTAGCTGAAAACCGCCCGGGCGCCTGCTCGCCCGGCCAGTTCAAATCAACGGCGCTCCCGTCGGTCGGCAAAGAAGCATGCCGCACTGGCGGGGGCGTTGTGGTATTCGCGGGAGATTCTCCCGCCTTCGCGGACTGTTCTACCTGCTCAGTGACAACACCCAACGTCGACATGCAGCCCGCCCCAACTCCGATCGCCCGTGATGACGGGGAGTGGATTCGTTCCCTCAAGGAAGTGGTCCAGCCCACCACTTTCAAGAAAGGCCGCGAGTACGCCCAGAGCCGCCGCGTCAGCCTGCTAGGCAAGCGTGGCGACCGGGTCGCTGCCACGGTCGTCGGCTCGGAAGGAGAGAGCTACGAGCTCGAGTTCTGGCCAGGCGAGAAGGGGGCGGTCGGCTCGCAGTGCTCCTGTGCGTCGCACGACAAGTACGGGCCGCACTGCAAGCATGTCGTCGCCGCGGCGCTCATCTACCGGGCGAAGATGCGGACGGCCATCCTCCGCGCGATGAGCGAGGCCTCCCCGAAGCAGGAGCCGGAGCCGGAGCAGGACTCGGGCGCGTCGGAGCCGGTTCACGTCGCCGTCGAGAGCGCCTCGCTCCCCGCGCTGGCGAAGCTGGAGAACTGGCTCGGGCTCTCCTCGATCCCGGATCACGAGTTCCTCTACCGGCTCTCGCCCTCCACCGGAACGGGGGGTCGACATTGGGTGGTCGACGTCCGCCGCTCCGATGCCCAGGCCAAGGGCCCGGTCAACGTGAAGCGGTATCTCAACTCGGGCGTGCGGGTTGCTCCGGCGGATGAGCGGGTGTTCCTCGAGCTCGCGCGGCACGAGGCCCGCTTCGACGCGCGATTGGTGCTCTCCGACGAGGATCTCGCGGACGTCGTAGACCTCATCCGTCAGCGAAAGGTGATCTACCGGGGCACCGCGCTGCTCTTCTCCGACGAGCCGGCGCGCCCGCAGATCTCGCTCGAGCCGAGCGATGGCAGCGCCATTGCCCGCATCGAGCTGGCGACGCCGGATGGCGCCAGTCTGCAGATCAAGGACGTGATGCTGCTCGCGGGGAAGAAGACCTACGCGATCGCCGGTCAGACCCTCTACTCGGTCGAGCCGGACTTCCCGCCCAGGCTCCTCCGCAAGTGGCTGCTCGAGCCGTCGATGTCCTTCCCCGAGTCCCAGGTGGATCGGGTGCTCACGTTCTTCGCCGCGCACCTGCCCCGGTTCCGGATGAGCCTCCGCGCCGAGGGCATCGAGGTCGATGACACGACGGAGCCGAAGTTCGTCCTCACGGTCGAGGGTACGCCAGAGAAGGTGAAGGCGAAGCTCGCGGGCCGCTATGGTCAGACGACCGTCCCGATCGCGCCGGACGCGAAACATCTCGGGTACGCCAGCGGCCCGGGACCTGACGGCCGCGGGCGCAAGCTCTACCGCCGCCGCGAGGATCTGGAGCGCGCCGCGGGGCAGGTCCTTCTGGAGCAGGGCTTTCGCTACGACTCCGCGTCCAACAGCTTCGAGGCGCAGGGCGATGCGGCAATCGCTTTCTGGGCGGAGGGCTTCAAGAAGCTCCCCGAGTCGTGGGAGACGTTCGCCGCCCAGCCGCCGAAGCTCCGGGTGCGCTCGAACCTCAAGCCGAAGGTGAAGGTCACCATGGCCGGGGTGAGCTGGTTCGACCTCGACGCCACCTTCACCACCGACGACCAGCAGGTAGACCTCGGGGCGGTGCGGATGTGGCTCGACTCGGGCCGTCGCTACATCGCGCTCAAGGACGGCACCTACGCGGAGGCGAACCAGGCAGAGCTCAAGCGCGCTGCGGATATCCTCGAGGAGGCCGGCGCGCTTCCGGGCAAGACCACCACGCGGCTCCCGCTGTACCAGGCGGCGGCGCTCGGAATGCTGGTCGACCTCGACGAGGGCTTCGAGGTCGAGGCGAAGGCCCGCTCCGCCATCCGCGAGCTGCAGGAGTCGCAGACGATCCCCACGGTCTCCGCGCCGGAGGGGCTGCAGGCGTCGCTGCGTCATTACCAGGAGTCGGGTCTGTCGTGGCTGTGGTTCCTCCATCGCCACGGACTCTCCGGGATCCTCGCCGACGACATGGGTCTCGGTAAGACGGTCCAGGCGCTCTCGCTTCTGCAGAAGGCGCACAACGAGCAGGGGCAGAAGCCTTCGCTCGTGGTGGCGCCGACGAGCGTGCTCGCCAACTGGGAGCGCGAGGCGCAGAAGTTCACGCCCGGTCTGAAGTCCATGGTGTGGCACGGCCAGGACCGACGGGAGAAGGCGGAGCAGCTCAAGGAGATGGACATCGTCCTCACCTCCTACGCGCTGGTGCGCCGGGACATCGCCGGGCTGTCCGAGGTCGGCTTCCGCTACGTCATCCTCGACGAGGCGCAGAACATCAAGAACGCGGACTCGGCCACCGCGCAGGCCTGCAAGTCGCTGCCGAGCGACGCCCGCCTCGCGCTGACCGGCACTCCGCTGGAGAACCGCCTCTCCGAGCTGTGGAGTCTCTTCGACTTCCTGATGCCGGGGTTCCTCGGCACGGCGCCGACGTTCAAGGATCGCTACGAGGTTCCGATCGCCGTCGTCGGTGACGTCAGCGTGCGCGATCGCCTGCGTCGCCGGATCCACCCGTTCATCCTGCGCCGCCTCAAGACCGAGGTGGCCAAGGATCTGCCGCCGAAGACGGAGGCGGTGGCCTGGTGCGAGATGGATCCAGGTCAGGCCGCGCTCTACCGCGAGGTGCTCGACGAGAGCCGGAAGAAGGTCTACGACTCGATCGACAAGGTCGGTTTCAAGCGCAGCCGGGTGTCGATCCTCGCGGCGCTGATGAAGCTTCGTCAGGTCTGCTGCGATCCGCGTCTGCTCAAGCTGCCCCCGGGGGCCATGCTCCCGCCGTCCGCCAAGCTGGAGCGCTTCGGGGACCTCCTCGAGGACCTCATCGCCGAGGGCCACCGCGCGCTGGTGTTCAGCCAGTTCACCGAGATGCTGGAGCTGCTCAAGCAGTACGCCGACTCGCGTGGGATCACGTATCAGTACCTCGACGGCCTCACCCGCGACCGCATGTCGAAGGTGGACCAGTTCAACGCGCCCGACGGGCCGCCGGTGTTCTTCATCAGTCTCAAGGCGGGTGGCACCGGTCTCAACCTGACGGCTGCGGATTACGTCATCCACTTCGATCCGTGGTGGAATCCTGCGGTCGAGGATCAGGCGACGGATCGAACCCACCGCATCGGTCAGACGCGCTCGGTGATCAGCTACAAGCTCATCACCAAGGGTACGGTGGAGGAGAAGATCCTCGCGCTGCAGCAGCGCAAGCGCGAGCTCGCCGCGGGCGTGCTGAGCACCGACGAGGCGATCTCGGGGAACCTCACCGAGCAGGACGTCGCCGACTTGTTCCAGATGGAGTAGCGCGCCCCTCGCTGCGTGCGTGGAAAAGTGCCGGCATGGGCCTCGCGCCTGTGCCGGCATTCTCGTGTGCGCCGTTGCCGACCTGAAAACTTGAGCAGTGTCAGACGCCCCTGCTAGCTTGTTCAGTGTCGGCCGCCAGGGTGCGGTCCGGACGGGAGGCGCACGTGCTTTCGGCACTCAAGATTTCGAACTTCGCAGTGATCGACTCGGCGGAAGTGGAGTTTGGGGCGGGGCTTACGGTCATGACGGGGGAGACCGGAGCGGGGAAATCCATCCTCGTGGATGCGCTGGGGCTGCTCCTTGGCGGGCGCGCCGAAGTGGAGGTGATCCGCGCGGGCGCGGACGAGGCCAGCGTGGAGGCGCTGTTCGACCGGACGCCACTGTTGGCAGCGCGCCTGGAGGAGCTCGGGTTGCCGGATCTCGGCGAGCAGGTGTCGGTCCGCCGGGTCATCGGGAGGAATGGCAGGGGACGCGCGTGGGTGAACGGGTCGCTCGTGAACATCGGCCTGCTGGGGCGACTCATGCGCGGGCTCGTGGACATCTCCGGCCAGCACGAGCACGTCAGCCTCTTCGACGGCTCGCTGCACCGGGAGCTGTTGGACCGCTTCGCCGGCCTGGAGGGGGACGTCGCGCGATACCGCGAGGCCCACGGCCGACTGCGCGGCGTGGATGCGCGCATCGAAGCGCTGGGCGGCGATGAGAAGACCGCGGGTGCGCGAAAGGAGTTCCTCCGATTCCAGCTCGACGAACTCGAGCGACTTTCGCCCGTGCCGGGAGAGGACCTCTTGCTCGAAGAGGAGCGCCGTCGCCTGATGGGGGCGGAGAAGCTGCGAAAGGCCGCTGCGGAGGCAGAGAATCTGCTCGCCGCGCAGGACGGTGCCGCGCTCGAGCTCACCGGTAGGGCGTCCGCGCTGCTCGAGGATGCCACCCGGACCGATGCGCGGCTGAAGTCCGTCGGTGACCGGGTGGCCTCGGCGATGGCTGAGCTGGAGGAGGCAGGCCGTGCGCTCGGGCGCTATCTGACCCAGATCGACGGCGACCCTGCGCGGCTGGCGGAGGTCGACGAACGACTGGACCTCATCCGTCGCACGTGTCGAAAGCATGGAACGACCCTGGAAGGGCTCGTCGCACGTCGGGACGAGCTCGCGAAGGAGCTGTCCCTGCTGGAGAACCGCCAGGAGAGCCTCGACGCGCTCCTCGCCGAGCGATGCGAAGCGGAGAAGCGCGCGCGTGCGCTGGCGACGGAGCTGACCGCGAAGCGGACGAAGAGCGCCCGGAGCTTCGCGGCCGGGGTGAGCGAATCCCTGGCGAACCTCGCGCTCGGCAAGTCGCGGTTCGAGGTCCATATCGAGGCCTCCGAAGCGCTGGGCCACGACGGCGCGGACCAGATCGGATTCCACTTCAGCGCCAATCCCGGTGAGCCGCCGAGGCCGCTGGAGAAGGTCGCCTCCGGAGGCGAAGCGTCACGGTTGCTGCTCGCCATGAAGCGGGTACTCGCCGGGTCTGACGGGTGCGGCTGCTACGTGCTCGACGAGGCCGATTCGGGCGTGAGCGGAGGCGTCGCGGAGGTCGTGGGCCGGATGATCAAGGACGTCAGCGCGCACCGGCAGGTCCTCTGCATCACCCATCTTCCCCAGGTGGCTGCCTATGCGGACGCCCACCTGTCGATCCAGAAGCACCAGGGCAGGGACCGCACCGTGTCGCGGGTCGTGCCGCTCCATCCGGGGGAGGAGCGCACCCGGGAGCTCGCGCGGATGCTCTCCGGGGTGGAGATCACCCAGGAGGCCATGGGGGCGGCCGAAGCCCTCGTCAGATCTGCGAATCGGAGTCAATCCGGCCCCAGGCGGGCTGAGCGGGGGGAGCCCGGGGGCAAGGGGCGGTTGCGGCGTTCCGCATGAACGACTACCTGCTACCTTGCCCAGATCGAAGCTGTCACATAGCATCTTGCGCGTGTCCAAACCCGCCGGGCAGACCGTAGAGCCCCAGTGGAAAGTGGTGTCGGCCGGTCAGACCGACGTCGGCCGCAAGCGCTCCCACAATGAGGACAGCTACCTCGTTGACGACGAGATCCATCTCTACGTCGTGGCCGACGGCATGGGCGGCCACGCGGGAGGTGGAACGGCGTCACGGATCGCGGTCGAAACCATCGACCGCGAGCTGCGGAGTTCCTGGCAGTCCCGCGACAGTGCGTTCCGCACGCGTGGGACCCTGCAGGATTCGCCGCTGCCGGAGGTCCTCCGTGGGGCAGTCGAGAAAGCGTGCCTCGCCATTTTCAGTGCCGCCCAGGATGAGCCCCGCCTTCAGGGCATGGGGACCACCGTCATCTCCTTGTTGGTGAAGGACGACCACGCACTGTTCGCGCACGTCGGCGACAGCCGCGCCTACCTCGTCCGCGGCGACCTCATCCAGCAGATCAGTGAGGATCACTCGCTGGTCAACGAGCAGATCAAGGCCGGGATGATCACCGCCGAAGAGGCGAAGCACTCCCGGTACAAGAACATCATCACCCGGTCGGTCGGCTTCGAAGAGGAAGTGCAGGTCGACGTGATGGGCCTCGTGACCGAGCCGGGCGATACTTTCATCCTGTGCTCGGATGGTCTGGCCAACATGGTGGAAGACCACGAACTCCGGGATCTGGTGGTGAAGTATCCGCTGACGGAGCTGCCCCAGCGCTTCATCGATCTCGCCAATGAGCGCGGGGGAGACGACAACATCACCGCAATCGTGGTGCGTGTCGAAGCGTGACCAGGGACGGTTGAGGACCAACAACTACAGCATGGCTGTGCGTTGACCTTGACACCCTTGAAACCCCGGTGATAGCTGCCCGCTGCGCGTATTTCGGGTGGGCATGTTCGAAGACATGCAAGGCGATGGAGGGCGGGAACAGCGGGTACTAGCTTGTCCGCGTTCGCAGGGGCGCGCGCAGATTCAGCGCGATTGAACGGCTGGGAGTCGACGTTTGGGAAACAAGTCCTACACCGTCATCGTCGTCCCGGAAGACCACTCCGAGGTACGGCGATTCCGGGTCCGCAGGAACGTCATGCTTCAGGCCGCGATCAGCGGCGGCGTGGTGCTCGTGGTCGGACTCATCGCCACAGTGCACTACTTCAAGGTGGCGCGGGACGCGGCCGAGAACCGGTTCCTTCGTGAGGAGAACCTGACGCTGCAGTCGCAGCTCAAGACCATCCGCGAGCGCATCGATCACGTTGGTTCGACGCTCGACCGCGTGGAGCGCTTCGACCAGAAGTTGCGCGCGTTGACGCTGTTGTCCGACCCCCAGCGGGATCTCGCCATGGGGCCGACCGAGATGGAGCCCGGCTCCAGGGTCCCCAGCACCGGAGACAACGCCTTCACCCGGTTGACCTCGGCAGAGAGCCCGGTGGCGTTGAGTTCGCGCCTGGACAAGCTGTCCGCCGAAGCGACCCGGCAGGAGCAGAACCTCCAGGAGTTGCAGGCGTACTTCCAGGACCAGAAGTCGCTGCTGGCATCGATCCCGTCGATCTGGCCGGCGCGCGGGTGGGTGACCTCCGACTTCGGCCATCGGCTCGACCCGTACACCGCCGACCGGGTGCTGCACGGCGGACTCGACATCGCCGCACGGCACGGCGAGGACGTCCTCGCCCCGTCGGATGGAACGGTGGTGTTCGCCGGGCTCGAGGGCGGCTACGGCAACGTCCTGGTGATCGATCACGGCTACGGCATCAAGACCCGTTATGGGCACCTCTCGCAGATCCTCGTGAAGTCCGGCGACAAGGTTGCCCGGGGCCAGAAGGTGGCCGCGGTCGGCAACACGGGTCGCTCCACGGGGCCGCACCTGCACTACGAGGTGCGCGTCAACGGCATCCCGCAGAACCCTCGGAAGTTCATTCTCGAAGAGTAGGGTCGGTGCCGGCCTGGAGCGGGTTGCCGTGTCTGGCCTCGCAGTCAGCAGGCGGATGCGCAGGGCTCACGGCGCGGTGAGTCGCGCGGGCCCGTGTTGACGCGATTTCGCGCGCACTGCCCGCCCGCGCACCAGACTGCTGACTGCCAACTGCAAACTGCCGACCGGAACTCCTCTCACCGTGGCACTGCAACGACCGCTCACCGCCGCACTGCAGTGACCGTCACCTCGTCTCTGTCGTGGTACAGCTGCCGCATCCGCAGCTCACGCCACCCGCCCTGCTCGAGCGTCTGACGCACCCGCCACAGGATCGGGTTCTTGTCCTTCATCGGCAGCTTGATGTTCGCGACGAGGTGCGTCGCCCAGCCGCGACGGGCCCACTTGGCGAGCAGCTGCGCCACCTCGAGCGGCCGCCACGCCATGTCGCAGAAGAGCCAGTCCACGGGCTCCTCGGGCTCGAAGGCGAACGCGCTCTCCTTCACGTGACGGACTTTCGGGTGCCGGGTCAATTCGGGGCTCAGGTTGGCGGGGTCCACGGCGATCACCCGCGCGCCGCGCTCGACCAGGCGCTGGGTCCATCCGCCCGGCGCGGCCCCGAGGTCGACGCACTGCTCGCCTCGGCCGGGCTCGTGCGTCAGGC
>JBAWAM010000733.1:0-6807 GCA_049589315.1 Myxococcaceae bacterium | reverse complement strand
GCGGCGGGGTTCTCGTGCCTCTCGAGGCTCGCGGCCTCCTCGTCCGGGCGCCGGATGCCGGAGCCCGCCCCCGTCGCTGCGGGCGCCCCCGCTTGGAGCTCGCGTCCGTCGGTGTGCCGCCCTCGGGGAGGGCGGTCCCCGCCAACCAGGCGCGCTTGAACGGGATGCGGCGCCCTCCGGTCTCGAACACATCGTCGGTGGTCTTCAGGGCGCCCCGAGCCGAGAGCTTCGAGAGCACGGCCTCGAAGCGTCTGCGGTCCGCGGCGTTCTCGCCGACGAGCGCGCGGCACAGCCGTCCCGTGCTTTGTCCGTTCCGGGTCCGGAGTGCGCCCAGAATCCGTCGTTCGAGCTCCGAGTCGTCGATCGGCGGCGCGCGGCTTTCGCCCGGTCCCGGGCGCGCGGCTGCCCCACCTGGCGGAGGGACGCGGTCCACCACCTCGCGAACGTAGCGCTCGATCGCCGCCATGAATGCGTCGAGCGTGTCCTGCCCGCGTTCAATGCGCTTGAGTCGCGCTTCCCAGTCCCCGGTCATCGCAGGGCTCTTCACCATGGGATCGACTGCGGCGATGAGTCCGATGCCCTTGTCGGTGGCCTCGAGCACCTTGCCTCGTCGGACCAGATAGTCGCGTGCGAGCAGCGTCTCGATGATGGCCGCCCGGGTCGCCGGCGTCCCCAGCCCGCGTTCCTTCATGGCTGCGGACAGTTCCTTGTCGTCCAGCGCAGCGCCGGCGGTCTCCATGGCCGTGAGCAGCGTCGCTTCGGTGTACCTGGGCGGTGGACGCGTCGTCTTCTTCACCGCCTGCGCATCGAGAACGGTCTGCGCTTGCCCCTGCGCCAGCCCGGACGGGAGCGCCTGGCTCTCCTCGTCTGCCGCGTTGTCTGTCTTGTCCTTCGCCGTCGGGGGCGAGCGGTTTTCGGCACCCGGGTCGAGCACCTTCCAGCCAACTTCGCGTACTGCGGTCCCGGTGCTCTTGAATCGATCGACGTGAGCAGGCGAGTCCGTGTGGATCGCAGTGATGACCGTCGTCACGTCCCACACGTGGTCGCCGTGCCAGGCTTCGAGCAGCCGCCGGCAGACGAGATCGTAGAGCCGACGCTCGTCCGGGCTCAGCGCAGCGAGATTCGCGGTGCGATCCGTCGGGATGATCGCGTGGTGATCCGTCACCTTGCTGTCGTCGACGAACCGTCTGCCGAGCGGGCGCTGTCCCGTGCCCGGAGCGAGGAGCGCCGCATAGGGCGACGAGATGGCCCGCACGACCTCCGGAAGCGTCGCCGCGACGTCCTGGGAGATGTGCCGGCTGTCGGTGCGCGGATAGCTCAGGAGCTTGTGCTTCTCGTACAGCGACTGGGCGGCGGCGAGCGTCCGCTGTGCGCTCAAGCCATGGAGGCGGTTCGCATGACGCTGGAGCTCGGTCAGGTCATAGAGCAGGGGCGGAGGCATCCGCCGTGTCTCGGACCGAAGAGATTCGATGTGCGCCCGGCCGCGCCGAGCCCGGGCGACGATCTCCGCGGCCTCCTTCCCGTCCGCGGTGAGTCGCCGGAGCAGCCACGCCGGTGTGCCCTCGACCTTCCCTGAAGGCGTGCGGAACCACGTACCCCGGTATTGCGCTCCCGCCCGAGGCGAAAACGTGGCCACCACCTCCAGATAGTCCTCCGGCTTGAAGTTCCGGATCTCCAGCTCGCGCTCGACGACCATCGCCAGCGTCGGCGTTTGCACCCGGCCGACCGACAGGGGCAGCGCCATGCTCAGACCATACGCGCGAGACAGGTTCATCCCGACCAGCCAGTCGGCCTGACTCCGCCCTCGTGCGGCGGCCGCCAGCGGCTCGTATTCCGTTGCGCTTCTGAGCTTCTTGAATCCGTCGCGGATCGCCTGGTCGGTGAGGGACGAGATCCACAACCTGCTCACCGGCTTCCGGCATTTCGCCGCCTCATAGATGAAGCGGAAGATCAGCTCACCCTCACGCCCGGCGTCGGTCGCGCAGATGATCCGCTCCACCGACGCGTCGTTGAGCGCCTTCCGGAGCACCCCGAACTGCGCCTGGGTCCTCTCCAGAACGACGAGCGGCCAGTCGGACGGAATCATCGGAAGCAGAGCGCGATCCCAGCGCTTCCATTCGGACCTGACCTGGTGCGGTTCGGCGAGGCCCACGAGGTGACCGATGGCCCAGGTCACGACGTAGCCGTTGCCCTCCAGCAACCCTTCGCCCTTCCTGTTCGCCCCCAGTACCCGCGCGATGTCCCGAGCCACCGAAGGTTTCTCTGCCACCACCATGACGCTCATCAGCCGCCCTCCCACTGCTGCACGCCTGTCTAGTACAGGGGTCTGACGTACAGACGCGAGCCTGGCAGTGGTGCGCGACCGGCTTCCGAGAGGAGATGTGGTCAGCGGCCGTCGTGACCCTGCCCGGCGGCATCGAGTTCGCTCGGATGGCTCGCTGTCGTCTCGCCCCTACCCGCGCCTCCCCCTTTCCCGTGCAAAGCTGTTCGGTCGACCGACAACTACTCGCGGCCTCCGCGGTCCTCGGGGGCGATGCGCATTGAGGAGCCCTGCCGAACCGCGGCCTGCGGCTTGATCGTGCACCCATGCTTCTGTGGACGGAATCTCCCGGCAGGCGGGAGATTGGGTCCACAGTTCCTGGCATCGGCGGAAGACCGTGCGATTCCGGGCGGCATGCGACTCGGAATCGTCGTCGCGATCGTCGTTGCCGGATCGGCATGTCAGCGTGAACCCGCGGCCTCCGACAGCTCAGGTTCGGAGGATCCCGCAGCGATCCCGCGGGGCGAGAGCTACGCCGCGTGTGCGTGGGCGGGTTCCTCTTCCCGCTGCAACGTTTCGACAGGCGAGGCGACTGGCGCGGACTCGAGCGACACGAGGCGGGATCCTTCCGCGACGCGGAGTCGATTCCCACGCCAGCTCACGGTCCGCGTGTACAACCCATTCACCCAGGCGAGGAACAGCAGCACGTCCTTCAGCGGTACGGCGACGAGCGCCCGGGCGCCGAAGCCACCGCCGCGCAGCATCGAGGCGCTCGCCACGTCGAGGCCCGTCTTCGCCGCGGTGATCCCGAGGGCGGCGAGCACGGCCTCCCAGGTCGGGCAGACGATGGCCGCAATCCATGCGAGCGGAGCGGGGTTGAGGAGCGCCTGGGCCAGATAGGTCCTGCGCGCGATCGCCGTGCGGTGAATCACGCTCCAGCGGATGTAGCGCTGGAAGAAGTTCCCCGTGCTGCGATCACGCGACACGTTGTGAACGGGCTCACGCGCGATCACCACGCGCTTGTGCAGCGTGTCCGTGACCGCGCGGCCGATGATGTAGTCCTCGGCGAGGTGGTCCTTGAACGCCTCGAATCCTCCGAGGGCGTCCAGATCTCCGCGACGGAGCGCCATCGACTTACCCACGACCAGGTCGCGGTTGGCCAGGCGCTTCGCAGAGACCTGACCTGCGCCCACGCTGGAGGCCAGATGAAGGTTGTCGAGGAGGGCGCCCAGGGAGCGTTCACCGGAGCCGACCACGGGGTTGCTCACGCACCCCACCGAGGGATCCTCGAAGCAGCCGGCGATCTCGTTGAGGTACCCGGGCCCGACGCGCGCATTCGAATCGCTCACCACCAGCAGATCGTGGTGCGCTGCGCGCGCAAGGGTGATGAGTTGATTCACCTTCGGGTTGTGTCCGGGCGCGCCCTGTTGGAGGACCGCCCGTACGCGTCGTGGCCAGCGGAAGCTCGCGCGGCAGGCGACGGGCCATGCGGGATCGCGCTCGTCGCGGACGCCGAGGAGCAGTTCGTACTCGCCTGGATATGGCAGCGTGGCGAAGCACGCGATGTTGGCTTCGAGATCCTCATCCACGCCGCACAGCGGCTTGAGGATGGAGATGGGAGGGACGGAGCGGGTGGGCGAGGTTGGCCGCGTCCGAAGGTGCCGGTACACGGACGCACCCTGGGCGGCCAATGCGAACACTCCGACTGCGGCGAGCGCGAGGAGGCAGCACGCGATCAACTCGGGCATGTGACCACGATACACTGCCTGGAGAACGGACGCGGGGCGGACTGGTGTCGGGCCGGCGAACCTTTGGCAACACTCAGGTGAACGCCGGCCCGGCACCGCATCACCGTACCTGCCACTCCAGCGGGTCGGCCTCGCTGCGCACGTACCGCTGTCCTGCCGGAAGGGCTCCAAAGTAGAGCGCGTCCAGCACTCCCACCACGCTCTGCCCGTTGAAGATGCCCACCTCTCCCTCGGGGGGAAGGGTCAGGTTCACCCGGATCGTCTCACCCGGTGCCAGCGTCAGCACCGGCAGGTGCTGGGCGCTCCGGGTCACCGCGGTCGGAGCCGTCAGCGGCGCCATCCCTTCGCGAAGGTTGGTCGTGATCACCATCCCGGTGGTGTTCACGGGAGAGGTCCCCAGGTTCTTCAGCTCCACATATCCCTGCTGGGGATCCACGGTCTGCAGCACGAGGGTCGGCGACCAGTTCTTCCACTTCTCGATCTCTCCGCGCAGGAAGGCGGTCCGGTTGGCCACGTACTCCTTCATGTAGCGACGCATGTCCGCGAACTGCTCCGGCGGATCGTGCGGAGAGCCGGGGTGGTGCGGCGCGAGCAGCGCGTACGTCTCCTCGATTCGCGCATTGATGACTTCGGGATCGAAGAGCTCGTCCAGCGCCTGCTCGGTGAGTTCGACGATCCGCGAGCGCAGCTTCGGGTTCATCACGATGCGCGTGTTCAGGTTGGAGAAGATGGGCTTCCAGCGCTCCGGCTCACCCCCGGCGCGGTTGAGGTATTCGTCGTTCACCCTCCCATCGAGCAGGCTGAAGTTGAGGAGCGGGTGCTTGAAGTCCGCGGTGCCGGCGCCGCCCACGGTCCACTTCGCGTCGGTGTTGTTCAGGTCCCAGGGGGCATAGGTCCAGCGGCGTCTCACCGCGTCGTAGATCACGTAGGCGCGCGAGTCCTCCACCGTCGCGTTGGAGATCAACGCATCCACCGCGAAGTTGCGCAGATGGTTCTCCAGGGAGAACTGCCTCGACAGCGCCTCGACGAACTGCGGCTCGGGCGTGAAGTTGATGACGCGCATGAAGGCGTCCAGCTCGGGGCTGGGCGCGAGCTCGTTGGTCTCCTTCTCCCAGTTCTGCTGGTAGGTGGGGTCGAAGAACGGCTTCATCTCGCAGTTCTTCCGCCCGCATCGCCAGATGCTCGCGTCGGGATCCGCGAACCCATGATTGCGCAGGAAGTGTTTGTCGACGCGTTCGAGGTCCAGGTAGATGCCCTGGAACTGGCCATTGATGTACAGGCGGATGTACCTGGCCCTCGACGCGGGAACCCCCATCGCCGCGAGGGCGTCGAACCCGAGCTTCTCCAGCATCAGGGTCTGCTCGCGCCACGAGGACACGAGGTTGAGGTTGCGCCGGCCGTCCCACAGCGTCGCGGGAGGGAACTCGATGCGCCAGGACTTCTTCGGCCAACTCCGTGAGCTGTTGCCGCGCAGTCGCATCATCACCTGGTGGCGTGACCCGTCCGGAGCGGTGAACTCGGCCGGCTGCATCGGCGCTTCTTCATCCGCGTAGAAGGAGGCCAGCAGGTCGGGCGCCATCGTCACCCGGTACGCCTCCACCGTCTCCTGGAGCGGTGGAAACACGAACCGCTGGGGCGCGGTCTGGAGCACTCCCGGATCGAACTCGGGAACGGGAATGGCCAGCTGCGGAAACGGCGATGGAGCCACCACCTCGAACACCGGCGGGGGCGTCGCCTCCCTCCTCACCGGCACCGCAACCCGCGCCCGGTCAGGGTCGTCCACGTCCGGATGACCTGTCGACCGCGTCCGCTCCAGCCATCCGCACCCCGTCGCCCCGAGCACCCCGAGGACCCCGGCTGCGACCCAGCCCATTCCCCTCGCGTACCCCATCGCTCCCCTCCGTTTCACACTCGGCACATGCCGGGGGAGGAAGGAGCAAGCGGCGGGCCGTGCGGCGCGTGCCGCTGGAATGACGCCTGCACAGAGGCGAATCATGGAACGTACGCGCGCCAGCCCGCTTGCCCGTCGGGCCCGATGCGCTGTCCCGGTCCTGCTGCTCTGCTCGGGCGCCTACGCTCAGCCTTCCACGGTGGGCAAGTGGTCCGAGGTGCTCGAGTGGCCGGACAATGGGACGCACCTGATGCTGCTCCCCACCGGCAAGGTCCTCTCATGGGACGAAAGCGATCCAGAGGCGATGAACCTGTGGGATCCCGCCACCGGAGAGCATTCGGTCGCATCACACCCCGGCTACAACACTTTCTGTGCGGGCCACGCTCTCCTCGCGGATGGCAGGCTGCTCGTCTCCGGCGGGCACATCGACACCAACCGCGGGCTCAAATACGCCAGCATCTACGATCCGATCACCGACAGCTGGACCCGCCTGCCGGACATGAACGCGGGGCGCTGGTACCCGACCAACACCGCGCTGCCCAACGGCGACATGCTGGTGATCGCCGGGACGCAGACGGCGAGGCGCCTGGGAGAGAACCGATTGCCCCAGGTGTGGCAGACGAAGTCGCACCGTTGGAGGGATCTCACCAGCGCCCAGCTCACGCTGCAGCAGTATCCGTGGATGTTCGTCGCTCCGAACGGGCGGGTCTTCAACGCGGGACCTGACCCGGTGGCGCGCTACCTGGACACGTCGGGCACGGGCAGGTGGACGGACGTGGCCGGGAGTCTCCATGGAGATCGCTTCGCGGGCAGCGCAGTGATGTACGACGATGGGAGGATCATGGTGTGCGGGGGGGGCGAGAAGTTCCCAACCGAGTCCGTGGAGGTCATCGATCTCAACGATCCGA
>JBAWAM010000732.1:0-4060 GCA_049589315.1 Myxococcaceae bacterium | reverse complement strand
GTACAGGCGCCCGCGCAGAACGCCATGACGCGATGGAATCGACAGCGCTTGCTCGCGGTGGACTCCGGTGCCCCAGTTGGCAATCCCGCCTCCCCACCCCTCCTTCAGCTCGGCGGCTCTGGCCACGAACGAGAGAGCCTGCAGATGCGACGGCGCCACCACCGCGCCCGCAAGGAGCACGCCACCCAGCGCGACCCACAGTGCTCTTCGAGACCTCATCAACCAGATGAATGATCGTGAGCGACGGGAAATCCAGCGTCGGCACCGATGGAGCGGCACCCTCGCCTACCCTGCCGATCCGGCCGTCCCACCTCATCCGACATGCATGTCTCCAGAAAGACGACCGTCTGCTTCTGAAGCAGGCACTCGCGTGCATATGCTTTGCGCGGAAGGCAACAACTCCCGGAGACCCCGGATGTCCCGCTCAACGGCGATCAAATGGTTCAGCCTCTCGATGGCGGTGCTGTCGTTCGGCTGCACGGAAGAGGAGCCGTTCCCGAACACCGGGGAGCTGCATCAACTCCGCGGCCTGCACTCGATGCACTCCGTTCCGCCAGAGGACCCAACGAACGGCCTGGAAGGCGAAGCGGTCCAGGCCTCTGCGCTCGAGCTCGGGACGCGCCTCTTCCACGACAAGGGGCTCTCGAGCTGTGGCTCGGTGTCCTGCGCCAGCTGTCATGACGGAGAGGGGCTCACGGTCCCCGACGCCACGGCACAGGGTTGCGTGGAAGGGCAGCGCACCTCGCGCAACCCGCCCACTCTCTTGAACGTGGCCTACAACACCTGGTTCATGTGGGACGGCCGCGCGGATCGGCTCTGGTCGCAGGCCATTCTTCCGCTGACCAACCCCGTCGAGATGGCGTCCTCACCGGCCATCGCCCGCGCCCGGCTGGAGGAGGCGTATGCCGGCGAGTATGCAACGATCTTCGGGACCAGCCCGACGGCGACCGGAGACGACGCGCTGCTGGCGAACGTCGGGAAGCTCGTCGCCATCTATCAGCGGAAGCTGAACCGAACCCGCGCGCCGTTCGACGAGTCGGTCAGGACCTTCATCGACGCGGCGGAGAACGGCGAGGCGGAGAAACACCCTGCGTACCTCGGGCTGAAGACGTTCCTCCGAAAGGGCCAGTGCATCGCCTGTCACAAGGGACCGGCGCTCACCGACGGCGACTTTCACAACATCGGCGTGGCAGACGACTCCGAAGGGCGCGTCGGCGCGACCGACGGGATTCAGCACAGCCTCGAGTGGGTCTGGAATGCGGGGGGCGCCTTCAGCGATCAGCCCGATGGCGGAGCGCACAATCGCCTCACGAATCTGGGGACCGAGCTGGAGACGAATCCGGTGAAGTTCGAAGGGGCGTTCCGCACGCCCTCGCTGCGCAACGTCGCGCTGACCGCGCCATACATGCACACGGGCAGGCTCAACACGCTCGATGACGTGGTCGAGTTCTACAACGTCGGGGGCGACAAGGACGGGACCTTCGCCGGCACCCGGACCGAGACGATCTTCGCCCTCGATCTGAGCGACGAGGAGAAGGCTGCGCTCGTCGCGTTGCTGGAGTCGATGACCGGCGAGCCCTGACGCCTGTCTTTCAGCTGGCGGCGGAGGCCGGTGGCGCCGCGGGCGCTGCCTTGCGCGGGCGGAGGAGCTTCGTACGCAGGACCAGCTCGGTGCCCAGTGCGCTCAGACGGGTGACCGTCTCGGGATCCTTGATGCCGCCCGCCTCGTCGAAGCTCTGGTCGGAGTTCCCGATGGGGACGTGCCGGTTGACCACCCAGGTCTGCGTCTCCCGGAGGACCGTGCGCAGATGCTCGAGCGCCAGCCCCGCACCCGCGCGACCTCCGGCCACCGCGATCAGCCCAGCCACCTTCTCCGCCAGCTCCAGGTACAGGAAGTCGATCGCGTTCTTCAGAACCCCGCTGTAGCTGTCGTGGTACACGGGGCTCGCGATCAGGAACGCATCCGCCTCCTTCGCCATCGCCCGGAACTTCGCCACCTGGGGATCCACGTCGACCTCGGGCTTGCGCGGATCGTTCACCCGACCATCGAAGAGCGGTAGACGGAACTCGCCCAGATCCAGCGTGGTGACCTCGGCGCCCGCCTTCTGCGCGCTCTGGATCGCCACCTCCAGCGCACGTCGCGTCTTCGAACCCGCACGGCCGCTTCCACAAATCGCCAGGACCTTGATCGACATCTTCCCTCCCGAACGCGCAACTCTACGTTCCCGGTCGCGCCACAGCCACCCTCCCGCAGCGGCCGGCGAAATTGGTGCTGATCGCTCGCGCGAGTAGCATGGTCGCCTCAACCGCCGAGGAGTCCTCCTGATGGAGCGCACGTGGAAGCTGGGGAGGATCTTCGTCGTCCGACACGCGGGCTTCCCCTTCGATTGGCTCGAGCAGCTCGGCGTCTCCGGCGACGTGCGCGGCACGCTCGATCGGGTGCTGGAGATCGAGCGGAAGGTGCTCGAAGACGTCGAGACTCGGCGAAGCGCTCCGCAGCGGGCACAGGCTGCCGATGCGTTCCGCCGTGGCCGCTTCCCGAAACACCTGACCGCGGTGGCGGAGCAGGATTGGACGTCGGCCCGCGAAGCGCTGCAGAGCGCGTGGGCCCAGGACCGGACGCGACTCCGGGCGGAGCTTCGGACGCGCGCGGCGGACCCGCGGGTCCAGGAGGCGATCTTCCTCTCCAATCCGGCGATGTTCGAGAACGTCTGGTCCCGCTATCTCCGGGCCGAGCCCGAACGCGACAACTCCGACACCCGGCGCGTGGAGCGGCAGGTCTACACGTACCTGCAGCGGCTCTGCGGAAAGAACGAGACGACCAGCTTCTTCGGGCCCATGGCGTACGGCGAGCTCACCGACGACCCGGACTATGAGCTGGAGATCGATCGGGCCGACGCGATCCGCCGGCGGACGTTCTTCACCTACTGGGCGGTGACAGAGCTCGGGCGGGCGATCGGTCGCGAGAAGGCGCTGCGCCCCCACCTGCCGGTCCGGGTGAATCCGCTGTTCGAGCTCAGCGCCGAAGCCGCGCGCTGCGAGCCGCTGGGACTGTCCCTCCCCCTGAAACCCGAGCAGTACGCGCTGATCGAGGCGGTGCGGACCGAGGGAACCCTGGCGCGAGCCGCCCGCAAGGCGGGGCTCGACGAGGAGCTGGCGGAGACGCTCATCGTCCCGTTGTTGAAGACGACGATGCTGCTGCGCGGCCTGAGCGTCGCCTCCGACGATCTCGAGGGCTTCACCACGCTGCGCCGGGCAACGGAGTCGCTGCCCGCGTGCGACGCGCGCGAGCGCTGGGTCGAGCGACTGTCGGGGCTGGAGGCTTTGCGCGCGGAGTTCGAGGCAGGAGCCCTGGAGCGGAGGCGCGCGCTGCTGCCGCAGCTGGAGGCGGCCTTCACCGAGTACACCTCGGTTCCTGCGCGGCGCGGAGAGGGACAGATCTACTCGGACCGCCTCATCCTCTACGAAGAGGCGCGGTCGCGGTTCTCCATCCGCATCGGCGCCCTCCTCGCGAAGGAGATGGAGGAGCGCCTCTCCGGCGCCCTCGAGCTGTCCGCCGCGTACGGCGAGAAGGTCCAGGGCGCGTACAAGCGACAGATCGCGGATACGCTCGGCCCGCAGGAGCAGCCGCTCGACTTCCTCAGCTATGCCGTGAGGACGCGCCCGAAGGAGGTCGGCGGATCACGCTACTCCCCGGTTCCACCGATAGAGCTGGAGCCACAGGCAGGGTCGACCGTCGATCTTCCAGCCGACGCGCTCGGGACGTCGAGCGACGGCGGACGGTACGCGCTCCCGGACGTGTGCCTGGGCGGGCCACCGGCCGGCGAGGGCCGGCGCGGCGAGTACGGCGTCCTGCTCAGCCGCGTCCACCACCACCTGCTGGTCTACAGCTGGCTGGCCACGCACTACGAGGATCGGGCGCGGTTCGAGGCAGTCTCGCGTCGATGGCTCGAAGGTGAACCCACCGCGCGCGGGCTGGTGGGCCTCTCGGTGCGGCGGCGGAACAAGGGCTTCTACAGCTACCCCGGGCGGCGGCTGGCGTACTCGATCAGCGATCCCG
>JBAWAM010000731.1:0-2924 GCA_049589315.1 Myxococcaceae bacterium | reverse complement strand
GGTGCGGACGCCTCGGAGGCGGCAGGTACTCGGTGGACGCAGGCCGCGAAGAGGGCCAGCCCCGTGAGAAGCAGTGATGAATTCAGAAAACGCATTTTCGTTTGGGCAGCGACTATCGCCGGACAGGCCGCCGGTGTGAAGCAAGCGGCCGACGAATGCGCACAGCTCGACGCTGCCCGAAAGGCAAGACCCGGTCGACGTGCGGACGCAGGTCGCCTCCGTGGGGCAGACAGTTCCCATCGCCCATGAGACGGGGGGAATGCCCATCAGGGGAAGCGGGCCCGCACGGAAGGGGGAAAGCGCGTCTCCGACGGAACGAAATGACACGGCCGCCTTCTTGCCGCTTTTGGGTCCGCGGGCCATTGGCCGTGTCGCGTCGAGGAGTTCCTACCCTGTCCGCCTGGGTGGGAACGCTCCGTGCAAACGCCCGGCGAATCGCAGTGGAAACGCAGATTTCAGCGTCACGGGATCGTCGCACGCCGCCAGGGCCGAAAGCCCTGGTTCAGCGGCCAGAAGGAGGGGGGCGAGATGAAGAGATACAACTCGAAGGCGGGGCGCTTTGTGGGGCTGCTGGTGGGGATGCTCGCGGGCGCAGCCGCCTGGGGCCAGCCGGCAGTGGTCGGAGAGTGGACGGAACCGTTCCCGTGGATGGACAACGCCACCCACGCCACCCTTCTCCACACGGGGAAGGTGCTGACGTGGAACGAGTTCGAACCGGACGAGTTCCACCTATGGGATCCGGCCAGCGGTGCGTCCACCCTGGCCGCGGCCCCCGGCTACAACGTGTTCTGTACGGGCCACGCGCTCCTCGCCGACGGCCGGGTGCTCGTGAGTGGCGGGAGCCTCGGAACCAACCGCGGAATGCCCAACGCCAGCATCTACGATCCTACCCTGGACACCTGGACGCGCCTGCCCGACATGAACGATGGGCGTTGGTATCCCACCAACACCCCGCTTCCCAACGGGGACATGCTGGTGACGGCCGGGACCGTCAACCAGCGGCGGTTGGGGGAGAACCGGCTGCCGCAGGTGTGGCAGACCTCGCTCGGGACCTGGCGAGACCTGACCGGGGCGCTGCGCACGGTGGAACAGTACCCCATGATGTTCCTGGCACCCGACGGGAGGGTCTTCATGGCCGGTCCCGGTCCCATGTCCGCGTATCTGGACACTTCAGGGACCGGCGCGTGGACCGAAGTGGGCCCCCGCGCCGCAGGTGAGTGCATCTCGGGAAGTGCGGTGATGTACGAGGACGGCAAGATCCTCGTCAGCGGAGGAGGAGAGGATTTCCCCACCGACGCGGTGGAGGTGATCGATCTCAACAGTCCTGCGCCCACCTGGCGGACGGTGCAGCCCATGGGGCAGCCGCGCAAGCAGCACAACATGACGCTGCTGCCGGACGGCACGGTGCTGGTGACCGGCGGTAGCAGCGGGCCGGGCAAGGACGACGTGAACAACCCCGTCCTCCCTACCGAATTGTGGGACCCGGCCACCGAACGCTTCACGGTGCTGGCGTCCTCGAGTCGGTTCCGCGGCTATCACTCCACCGCGCTGTTGCTGCCCGACGGGCGCGTGCTCTCGACGGGTGGACAGCAGAGTGAAGACGACGCGCAGATCTTCTCTCCGCCCTATCTGTTCAAAGGGCCCCGCCCGACCCTTGGCGCCGCACCGCCGAGGGTGGCCTATGGCGAGACCTTCACGGTGAGCACGCCCGACGCGGCATCCATCACCCGGGTGACGTGGCTGAGGCTTGGCAGCGTCACGCACGCGTTCAACCAGAACCAGCGCATCAACCGCCTCGCCTTCACCCGGGAGGCAGGAGGCCTGCGGGTGACCGCGCCGGCCAACAGCAATCTCGCGCCGCCCGGGGACCATCTGCTGTTCATCCTGAACGACCAGGGGGTCCCTTCCGTCGGCGCCTGGATCAAGGTGGGCGGGCCCGATACGGCGCCGGCGGTCGAGGTGGCCGCGGTCGGGTTCGGCGAGGTCTGGAAGTACGACGATCGCGGGGTCGATCCAGGGGAGGGGTGGACGCAGACAGCGTTCGACGACTCACGGTGGAAAATCGGTCCGGGGAGCTTCGCGACGAACGGTCAGGCGGGGACCCTGCTCCAGCTGCAGGATGGCCAGCCGACGGTGTACTTCCGCAAGAAGCTCCGGCTGACCGGAGCGGCGCTGGGTGGAAAGCTGAAGGTCCAGCACGACGACGGCGTGGAGGTGTGGCTCAACGGCACCCTCCTGCTCTCCAGGAACATCGAGACGGGGGCCGACCACGAGGCGTATGCGGAGGCCGGGGGCGAGGCCGCGCAGGTGAGCGAGGCGACCCTTCCGGTCGGGCTGCTGGTGGAAGGGGACAACCAGCTGGCGGTGAGGGTGAAGCGGGTGAAGCCCACGACGGCCCAGCCCAGTCCCGAACTGCGCTTCGATCTGGAGTTGGCGGTCTCCGTCAGGGGCGAGGTAGGGCCCGTGCCGATCCTCGCGCTGTCCGCGCCCAACGGCGGGGAGGTGCTCGAGGCCAGATCGACCTTCCCGGTGGCGTGGGTGACCCACGGAGCGCTCCCCACCGTGCGCCTCGAGTACTCGATGAACGGAGGGAGCAGCTGGCACGTCATCGAAACCGCCGTCGCGAACACGGGTCGCTACGACTGGCGCGTGCCCGAGCTCGGCAGCGCGGAGATGCTGCTCCGGGTGGCCGGCGGAAACGAGTCAGCGTCCGCAGACCTGAGCGATTCGCTCTTCACCGTCGTCACCTCCCCGGGGACCCCGGTGGCCCCGGACGACCCGGAAACGTGCTCCGACTGCTCCAGGGACGGGTCGAAAAAGGGGGCGCAGGGCTGCACCACCGCGGGTCCCGTGTCGTCCGTGTTCGGGCTCCTGGCCGCGTTGGGGTGGGCCGTCGGCCGGCGGCGAGGGCGGGCTCCCGGCGC
>JBAWAM010000730.1:0-21896 GCA_049589315.1 Myxococcaceae bacterium | reverse complement strand
GACCTCGACGGTGTCTCCGGGCTCGTGGCCGAGCAGGGCGCGCGCGACCGGCGAGTTCACGCTGACCAGGCCCTGGCGGGCGTCGGCCTCGTCGGGGCCGACGATGCGCCAGGTGATCTCCTGGCCGGAGTCGTCCTCCACCTTGACCCAGGTGCCGAACGCGACCCTGCCGTCGGGCGCGTCATCGGGGCTGCGCACGGTCAGGATCTTCAGCGTCGCTTCGAGGAGGGCGATGCGTTGTTCGAGGTCAGCCGCGCTGGCCTCGCGCTGCGACTCAGGGAGCGCCTGGTTTGCCGCGCGCTGCTGCTTCAGCGCTGCGAGCGATTCGACGAGCGCCGCGTGTCCCTCCGGCGTGATGTAGCGGACCTCTCCCGGCTCGAGCTGCGGGGGCGCCCGAAGGACGGGTGCCTCGTCCGGCGTCTCCTCGGAGGTGAAGGCCTTCGACACGGATGTTTCTCCTCATCTCGTCGCAACAGGTCGGGCCGAGAACCGTCGCATCACGCCACTGCTCCGCAGCGTGTCCCCTTCGATCTCGAAACCGCTCGCCCGGACGTTTGATTCTGTGTCCCGGTTCGGGTGGCATCCGCCAGCACACCAGGTCCACGCGGGCTGGATGATGTCCTGCCACTTCGCGCCGAGCCGTCGCGTGCTGCGCACGTGCTCCAGCATCCGGAGAGTTCCCGCCTGCTTGAGCACGCGCTTCACCTCGCGCAGGCCGCGGCGTGGGTCCGGAACGCTGCAGAACACGAGCCCGCTCACGACCGTGTCGAAGGTGCCGTCGCGGAAGGGGAGGGCCTCGGCGCTGCCGCGCACCAGCGGGACGCCGGGCGCGCGCTGCCGGGCCTTCTTCAGCGAATCCATGGACGGATCGAGGCCGACGGCCCGGACTCCGGAATCGTACAGCGGAAGGTTGCGACCGGTCCCGCAGCCCACGTCGAGGGTGAGGCCGCGCGCGCCGCGGACGAGCCACTCGCGCCAGCGCTTGAGGCCCGTCGCTTCGCCGAGGCTCATCGTGAAGTCGTACAGCCAGGGGATCTGCTCGACGCCTCGCATCCGTGCCTCCCCGGGGCGCCGCTCAGGTTCCCTTGCGCGACTCGTACAGCTTCCCCGGGAGCCCCGGCAGCGACTGCGGCGGCATCCGATCGAGGATGTACTTCACCGTGTCGTAGAGCGTCTCCTGAGGATCCCGGGCCTTGAAGTCCAGCTCGCGCTCCGCCTTGGAGGCATCGAGGTAGAAGAAGTGCTCGGCGATCTCGATCTCGTGCAGCGGGAGGTTCGGCTCGCGTCCCTGCAGGTCGGCCCACTTCTTCATCAGGTGCCCGCCGAGGAGGTTCAGCTTCGAGGGCAGCCGGAGCGGTGGGGTGGGGACGCCGGTCATCCGGGAGAGCCGGTTGAAGAACTCGGTGAAGGACATGTTCACGCCGAACAGGTGACGCCCGCCGAGCTCGCCCCGCGTGAGCGCGTTGGCGAAGGCCTGCGCGGCGTCGCGCGCGTCGACGAACGAGAGCCCGCCGGTCGGCATGGAAGGGATGTCCCGGTTGAGGAACTTCGACACCGCCCAGGTGGAGGAGAGCCGGTCGTCGCCGGGGCCGAGCAGCAGGCTCGGGTTGAGCACCACGAGCGGGATGCCGTGCTGCCGGCAGAACTCCAGCGTGAGCCGCTCCTCGTAGATCTTCGAGGTGTAGTAGGGCCAACGGCCGACCACCTCGATCGGGTAGTCGTCCTCCTCGGTGCCGACGCGCTCCTCCTTCGAGACGGCGATCGCGCCGGAGGTGGAGGCGAGGATGAAGCGCTTCACCGTGCCGACCTCGCGGACTTCGCGCAGCAGCTCGCGGGTGGCCGCCACGTGGAGGTCGTACATCTTCCGTGCCTCCTTCGGGTCGAACGCCACCATCCCGGCGAGGTGGTAGACGACCTCGATGTCGGCGAGGGCGCGGCGCACCGCTTCGCGATCCTTGAGATCGCCCTTCACGAACTCGACTCCGGTGAGCGAAGCGGGGGGCTGCGAGCGGCCGATGAGCCGGAGCTGGTGCCCCTGCGAGACGAGCAGCGGGACCAGGTGCTGACCGAGGAACCCGGTTCCGCCGGTGACGAGGATCTTCACGACGGGACCTCCTTGCCCCTGCGCGGACGCGGCTCGATGGCCTGCGGCGGATTCACCGGCCGCGTGGTGTCGAGCACCTTGCCCTCCTTGAGCGCGCGCACCGCCTGCTCGGCGACGCGGGTCACGTATCGGTAGCTGTCCGAGCGGGCCATGCCCTTCGTCATCCGACGCATCTCGTCGATGGAGATCACCGGCCCGATGCGCACCCCGAGATCGGTTCGCTTCGGGATCATCGCGCCCTTGGGCAGGGCGTCGTGGGTGCCCTCCAGGTACAGGGGGAGGATGTCCACGTTCTGTTGAAGCGCGAGGAACCCGAGGGTGGGGAAGAACTCCGCGAGCTCGCCGTTCACCGACCGCGTGCCCTCGGGGAAGATGAGCAGGTTGTAGCCCTGGTTCAGCGCTTCGCCGGCGAGCCGCAGGGACTCACGCAGTGAGCCGTGCCGCTCCATCGGGATCAGGTTGGTGAAGTTCTCGAACCAGGCGCGCTTGAGCGGCGTGTCGAAGAAGTAGTCCCGCGCCGCCAACGTCGTCATCCGCTCGCCCTGCTCGCCGAGCACCACCTTCACCAGCCCCATGTCGAGGTGGCTGGCGTGGTTGGCGATGACGAGGAAGTTGCGGTTCTGCGGGATGTTGCTGCGACCGATGACGTCGACGTCGAAGACGCCGCCGAAGAGCATCTTCTGGCCGAACCCGACCAGCGCGCGCCCCAGCCCGGCGACGCTGTCCGGAACGGGGATCTCCAGCTCCTCGATCTGCTTCGACTCGTGGGAGATCTCCTTCGCCTTCGCCTCGGCCGCGACCCTCCGGCCGCTGGAGGCGATGAGCTTTCGCAGATCCTCCACGGTGCCGACGTGCGAGAGATCCTCGATCGCCGGCAACGGAACGCCCGCCTGCTCCAGCGCGGCGGAGAGCTCGGTGAGCATCAGCGAGTCGAAGCCGAGCTCCGCCTGCAGGGAAGCGCCCGGGTGCACCGCGGAGAGGGGCTTCTGCACCACGTCGGCGATGAGCGGGAACAGCCACTCGCTGATCGCACCCGAGCCCGACGCTCCGGCGCTGCGCTCGCGCGCCTTCTCCGCCGAAGCCGCCACGCGGTCCAGCCGCTTGAGCTCGTCGACCACCAGCTTGCGCTTCACCTTCCGGGTCGAGGTCCGCGGCAGCTCGCCGTCCCACAGCCTCAGCAGCTTCACGCGCCGGTACAGCGGCAGCTCCAGCGACACCTTGCGGAAGTGGTCCTCGAGCTCCCGGCGGACCTCGTCGCGCGGCCGCGCGTTGCCATCCGGCGCGTAGTCGGGGACGCAGAGACACGCGACCCTCTCGCCCAGGCCGCCTTCGTCCGGAAGCCCGACGATGGAGAGCTCCTTGATGTGCTTGTGCGTCCCGTAGAGGTCCTCGAGCTCGTCCGGGTACACGTTCTTGCCGTTGGCGTCGATGATGACGTCCTTCATCCGCCCCAGCAGGTAGAGCTGGCCGTCGCCGTCGATCCGGCCGAGGTCGCCCGTATGGAGCCACCCGTCCTTGAGGACGGCCTCGGTGGCCTCCTCGTCGCCGAAGTAGCCGGCCATGATGTTGGGACCGCGGGCGATGACTTCGCCCACTCCGTCTCCATCCGGGTTGGCGATCTTGAGCTCGACGCCGGGCAGCGCCTTGCCCACCGTCCCCGGCTTGCGCTTGTTCGAGCCGACCGCCACGGTGAGCACCGGCGCCGACTCGGTCAGTCCGTAGCCCTCGGCCAGGTCGAACCCGAGCGCGTGGAAGGCCTTGTGCACGTCGTCCGGAAGCGCGGAGCCGCCGGAGACGAGGAACTTCATCTTGCCGCCGAACTTGCGGTGCACCGGCCAGAACAGGAGCTTGCCCAGGTTGAGGTCGTTGCGGTTGCGCAGCTCGCCATTGACCGAGAGCAGCGTCTTGATCGCCTGCTGCACGATCGCCGGCCGCGCGGCCATCTCCTGGGTCACCTTGCGGTGCAGGAGCTGCCAGAGCGCGGGCACGCCGATCATCGCGTTCACCCGGCCGGTCTCGAACACCTCGCCCAGCCGATCCGAGGTGAGCTCGTCGATGTACGAGATCTCAGCGCCGCGGCTGAAGGGAGTGAGGAAGCCGGCGGAGAACTCGAACGTGTGGTGCAGCGGAAGCACCGAGAGCAGCCCGTCGCCCACGCCGAGGTCGAACGCGCCCGCGAGCTTCGCCACCAGCGAGGCGAAGTTGCGGTGGGTGAGCATGACGCCCTTGGGCTGGCCGGTGGTGCCCGAGGTGAAGATGAGGGACGCCACGTCGTCCGGCGCGGCGGTGCGACGCACCTGGCCGATGCGATCCGGCTTCGACGCGTCCCCCTCCATCGCCTGGGCCAGCGAGTGGACCTGGGTGGAGAGGCCCGCCTCGGTGAGCGCCTTGAACAGCCCGGGGAGATCCTCGACGGCCTGCTCCGAGACGAGGCACACCTTCGCCTCCGCGCGGCGGGCGATGTTGACGACCTCGGCCACCGAGAGCTGTGGATCCACCGGGACCACCGTGCCGCCCGCGCGGAGGATGCCGAAGTAGTTGATGCCCCACTCAGGGCGGTTCTCCGAGACCAGCATCACCCGGTCACCCCGGCCCACGCCCGTCTTGAGCAGGAACGAGCCAACCCGCGCCGCGTAGCGGTGAACGTCGCCGTAGGTGAAGCGCTCCTCGCGCTCGCCCTCCGCCATGCGGAAGGCGACGCGGTGCTTCCACGTGTTCACCGACGCTTCGAGCAACTCCAGAAGGTCGCGGTGCGCGGGGATGACCCGGCGCTTCTTGGTCTCCTCCTCGAGCCCCGGGAACACGTACTTCTCCAGGCCGGGCAGGTGGACCTCGAGGAACCAGGTCCGCCAGTCGATGCTCTCCGGGTTCCACGGGATCTTCGCGCGATCGGCCGGGTCCATCCGCTCGAAGAGGGAGCGGGTGTTGTCGCAACGGAAGGTGTAGCTGTTCTGCCACATGAAGGGCATGAACAGCTCGATCAGCATGGACAGCGAGCGCCCCTCCACCTCGACTTCGTCGAGCTTCTCGATCGTCCGATCGAGCAGCGCGTTGACCTTCGGCGCACCCCAGGTCGGGCGGTATTCGTCGATCGCCTTCTTGAGGAACTGCGAGCCCTTGACGAAGAGAGGTGAGGAGCGCAGCTCGAAGTCCCGGCGGGACACCGGCTGCGGCTCGATGCGCGCCATCAGTGCGTTCCAGGTCTTGTTGCCGGTCTCCTTGTTCCGGTACCAGCGCCGGCGATAGAGGCCGGTGAGCTCGACGGAGCGGGATGCCATGAACGGGTTCGAGTCCGAGGTCCCCATCTGGTACACGCGCCGCTCGCTCGTGGTGAGCTGCTGGGCAGTGACGGCGATCGTCGCGGCGGCGACCTGATCGACCGGGATCAGATCGAGCGTCGTCTTCTCGCCGGCGGGGACCATGCGGTGTCCCTTGAGACCCGCGAAGCACAGCGGGGCCGAGGTGGTGAAGCCCTCGTTCCATCCAGGGAAGGGGAAGTGCATCGCGCTCTCGACGATCGCCGGACGGACGATCCCGTAGCGCAGGTTCGGGGTGGCCGCGATGACCTGCTCGCCGAGAGACTTCGTGTACGTGTACGTGTTCGGCCAGCCCCAGTGTGCGGCCCGGGCCATGCCGGCCTTCACCAGCTCGGTGGTGAGCCACAGCTTGCGCTCACGTCCGATGGCGAGGCGCAGGGTCTTCTCGTCGTGGGTGTCCCGGCCTTCGCTCTCCAGACGTTCCAGCGCGCTCTTGCGGAAGAGAGAGGACAGGGCCTTGTCGTCGGCCTGTTCACGCAGCCGAGCCGCCAGCTTCTCGCAATCCTTCAGCTCCTGCTCGAGCGAGAAGTCGCTCCCGTCCAGCTCGTCCTTCTTCGGGAAGTAACGCTCGAGCTCCTCGTCCTCGAACACCAGCCCCTGGCGATTTCCCGCCACGAACGCGGTGGACATGTGGACCAGGGGCACGTCGAGATCGAGGCACAGGTCCACGGCGTTCTTCACGCCATGGACGTTGACGTTGATCGAGACCTCGAGCGACGGGTTGAAGGAGACCAGGCCCGCGCAGTTGACGATGACGTCGAGCTTTCCGCGCAGCGCCTCGACCTGCTCCTTCTCCAGGCCGATGTTCGGGTCGGTGATGTCGCCCTCGAACACCGTACACTTCGAGCGGAGGAACTCGAGCGCGCCCTCCTCGCCCCGCTCGTCGCGCAGCGGTTGGAACGGCTCCGAGGTCACGACCTTGTCGAAGAAGCGCCGCTCCGCCGAAGCCGAGGAGCCCTTGCGCACCAGGACGTACACCTGGTCGAGGACGCGGCCATAGCGGTGGAGCAACATGGAGAGCGTCACCTTGCCTACGAAGCCGGTGACGCCCACGAACAGGACCCGACGACCCGTGAAGGTCTCGGTGACATTGAACGCTGGGAGAGACATCCGGCGGGCCTTATACCCGTCCCCAGCCCGGCGGGTCGACGGCCGAACGTCTCAGCTGGCCGCGAACCCTGACCGGTTGGTCACGTCTCCGAGCCGCTGCGGACCTTAGTTCTCTGACGCGTGCAGGCGGACGGGCAGGCAGCCGACGACACAGCGCTTGGATTCGATCTGTGCACAGCTTGAGCCGTAGGGAGGCAACGCCATGGCATGGAAACAGAAGAGGCGCGCCGAGCCGACGCACCACGAGCAGTCGAAGACTCGTCCTGTGTACACGCGAGGCGAGATGCCCGTGCTCGTCGACGGGCAGCTGGGCGGGGCCAACCTCGAGCGCGGGCCGGAGAGAGCCAACCCGGAGGGCACGGTCGACACCGCCAACGGCGATTACTGGGCAGTCGAGTACCCCGAAACGGGCGGGCGACGCTGGGCGGCCATCGCGAAGAAGGAGTGAGTCGAAGCGACGCGCTAGACCTCGGAACCGACCGACTTCGTCCTGCCCGCCCAGTCCAACCGGCCCTCGTGTACCGGGATGTCGACGGTGCAGCGGGCGTTCCTGCGCCAATCGACGTAGCGAAGCCGAAGCTGATCGGGCGCTGCTTCGAGCAGGCAGAAGCCGTTGTTCCCGCGGTCCTTTCGTAGATGGAAGCGGGGCGCGGTCTCGCACCATTCGGGGACGACCTTGTGCCGGCCGAACCATCTCCGGCTCTTGACGCTGTACGGATACCCCCCGTGGCCGATGCAGCTCCCGACGAAGGGCGTCTCGTTCGAGGGCGGATAGAGCGCGCAGAAGTGCTGATCGCCCCAGAACCAGAGATCGACGAGCTCGGGCTGCAGGACGAAGGCGAGGTCCTCGAACAGCTTCGTGGTCCTCTCCACCCAGGGCTCGTTCTGGGAGAGCAGGATGTTGATCCTGCCAGCGGCGCGGCCCTCCCTGAGGCGGGTCTCGAGCCACTCCCTCATCAGGTCGCAGCCCTCGTCCCGCCCGGGTGGGCAACGTCCGTTCCTCCAGTAGGCGGTGTCGATGCCGATGACCTGGTAGTGGTCGTTGTACAGGCAGAAGTAGCTGCCCTCCTGTGGCTGGGCGGGCCTGCCGTCCTGTCCGCCCCGGGCCCGCTTCGATCGAAGATGGTCGAAGTAGGCGATGCCATGCGAGTCCATCTCGTGGTTCGCGTTCATCGCGAAGAACGGCATGCGGGGCAGGATGTACTTGTCGATCCAGGGATCGAAGCGCTCGCGGAACTCGGCGAGTCCGCCGGTGTAATAGACGTCGCCGAGGTGGACGGCCTGCTGCGCTCCCAACTCCGCGATGTGCTTCGCGATGTACGCGGAGTGGTAGTAGCCGGTCCCCCAATCGGAGAAGAGGGCGACGGAGGCTTCGCCGTTCCTCGTCACCAGCGGATAGCGGAAGTGCGTGTCCGAGACCGTGTGCGGCGGGAGGGTCGGCTTGCTGGTCGCCACGCGGAAGGCAGCTGCCTGGACTGCGGTGATCGCCCACGCGCCCGCATCCGCGAGCGTCTCGAAGGTCCGCATCCGGGGGGTGATTTCGATCTCCGTGTCGTCCCGGCCCGGGAAGTCCGCGAGCTCGGCGCCCACGGAGCTGCCCTGGGGCTGATTCCGCTTCAGCACCTCGAGCGTCAGCGCGGGCGCTTCGAGATGGCGCCTCGCCTCCTCGAACAGCCAGTTGAAGTTTGCGGGTGTTGCAGATGCGCCGAGGTGGGCGGGCGCCGCGCCGAGCACCTTCCTCGGATTCTTCTCGAGGAGGTCTTGCATTGCCTCGACCAGGTCGGTCACGCGCTCGTCGGGCTGTTCGAGCAACTCCGCGATCCGTGCTGCCTCGGGCGAGTCTGGCTCCTTTCGAAGGTCCGCCGGCCTGAAGCAGGCCGCCGTCGTTCCATCGCAGCTCAACCAGGACAGCAGCTCGCGCAGCTCTTCCGATCGGTTCGTCATACGACCTCGGCAATCGGTTCGTTCCGCCTGAGCCCGGCCGCCCGCAGCTCACAGGCCTCCCACATCTGGAGGAACGCCTCTGCGGAGTCGAACAGCGTGTCGATCGCCGCATCGGGCACCTGGATCGTGCGCAGGTCCTCGATGAAGTCCCCGAGCAATCCGTAGTGCGCCAGGCCGTCCTCGTTCAGATCGAAGGGGCGCGCCCTCCCGGCGAGCACGTCATGAAGCAGCGGCTGCCCGGTGAAGAACGTCGAAGCCCCGTACCGGAGCCGCCGCGAGTCATTGCTGGAATCTTCGGCGGGAAAGCGTGGCCCCGGCTGCTGGGCCAGGCCATTGAAATCAGTCCCGAACGCGACGCCCCCACGGCCGAGCGTCTGCGCTCGCTCGACGGCGTACAGGAACGACTGTGCATATGCGCGCGAGGTACCGATGCCGTTCGCGACGGTGCTGCCGTGGGCCTTGCACCGGTGCTGGTTCGTGATGGGCGCCACGACGCCGCCCAGAGACAAGATCGCGTCGAGCTGCTCCGGCGTCTTCATCGCCTCATGCGTGAGGCCGAGCTCGTCCGGGCGCTCGTGCCGCCGATAGCCCAGCGCCCGGAAACTGCTGTGCGAGCTGATGACCGGATAGCGATGTGCCGTGGCCAGCGAGAGCGACGCGTCGGTCGTCTTCTCGGACATGTGATCGACGTCGAGGATGAACCCGCGCTTCATGGCCCCCTCTAGGAACCTGCGGCCGACCGCCGTCAACGTCGCGCCGTTCCGGTGACCGCGGCCGCTGGAGGCTGGGCGGTAGGTCCTGGCCCCTTTCAGCTGCGCGATCGTGCGCATCACCGTGCGCTGCAACGGGTCCGACGTGCCCAGGCGGAACGCGACGGACCTCGTCACGACTTCTTCGTAGGGCAGGCCGCGCAGCCACTCCTGCAACAGATCGAAGCGGTCGTCGTAGATCGCCGCACCCCCGAAGCTGTTGTCCGCCAGATGGATCGGGGTGATCATCGAGATCCCCCACGCCTGCAGTTGATCGAGCACGACCTCGACCTCTGACGGCTCCAGCGGTCTCGCTCGCAGACCCCTCGTCGGTACCGACGGTCCCGCGGAAAGATGGGTCGGCTCGTCGAAGTCGCCGTGGCGGGCGATGCTGTCCAGCGTGTCCACCTCGACACCCCGAACGATGGCGAGCTCGCCGCGGCCGATGATCGCGCGTGCCTCCGCGGGCGACTCGGCGATATCGAGCCAGGGCGCTTCACCCGCGGCCGTCGACGCTGCGCGGACGTTCCGGACGAACTCGTTCAAGGCCCGTACCTGCGACTCGATCATGTTGTAGTCGGAGTAGCGGACCGCAGCGGCCGTGCGTGCGAGGAGCTCGTTGTTGACGGCGAGGGCGCACATCAACCGCAACCCGTGCGCATGGGATCGGCGAATGAAGTCCACGTACATCTGCTGGTGGTACATCGTCGTGTACGCGGGCCAGTGCTCGAACGTCGGAGCGCCGCACGCGCCGTGACCCTCGCTGAAGTGTCGGACGAACCAGCTCAACAGCGCCTGGGCGGAGGTGAACGGCGAGTGGCCTGCGCCTGCGCCCTCACAGTTCTTCAGCGCCTCGTGCACGCCCGCGCTGTTCCAGGGTTCGCCCACCAGGACCTTCCCGCCAAAGCCACGGTGCGCGACGGGGTGGGTGTGCAGGTCAGCGAAACCACGGACGGGTGCCATTCGTTCTCGCTCCTCCAGGCGAGGCTCGAACCACGGCTTCACCGCGTCAAGTTCCGGGAGGCGGCCTCCACGTGCCGCTGTACGCTCGCCGGATGCTGGAGGGGCTGTCCGCGCAGGATCTGGCCACGTGGGGATTGCTGGGCGTGTTCATCGCCGGATTCCTTGCGGGCTCGGTCTTTGCGTTCCCCTCGGAGGTGGTGCTGGCCGCGGGGGTGGCCGCGCGAATGGCGCCCGTCGCAATCGTGGTCGCAGTGGCGACCGCGGGGAACGTCGCAGGCGCGGTGACGGTCTTCGCCATCGGCCGGTTCGCTGCGCGCGCAAGCGAAGGCCGACTCAAGGCGTGGTTCGAACGGCGCGCCGGGCGAGAGCGCGTGCATCAGAAGCTGCCGGCCCTTCAACGCTGGGGAGCTCCAGTACTCCTCTTCTCGTGGGTGCCGTTCGTTGGAGATGCCCTGGTGCTCGCGGCTGGCGCGCTGCGCGTCCGCTGGCTTCCGTTCCTCGTGTTCACCACGGTGGGGAAGGCGGCCCGTTACGCGGCCGTGGCGTGGTCCGCTGCGGCGCTGCTGAACTGAATAGGGGACCCCTTTTCAGTTCCGTAGTAGGGCAGGGCGCCATGAGCTCGTGGTCTGCCACCGCTTCGGGAAGCACGCTTGGACAGGGAGGGCCGCAAGGCGGTCCCATCACCCGCGACGAGGAGAACGCGCGCGGTTTCCGTCTCATCGTGGAGGAGGACCCGGAGCGCTCGCTGTTCGCGATCACGGTCACCATCCCGGAGTGGCTCCATTACGCGCGGTTCTTCGAGTCCTCGGAGGAGGCCTTCGCCGCCCTGGCCCCGATGCGCGATGCCCTGGATGCGCTGGCGCCCGACGTTCCGCCCGTCCGGCCGCCTCCGGGCGATCCGCGGACCTACGAGGTCGGGGCGAAGCTCAGCGAGCTGATGACCCGCTTCCCGTAGCTCAGTCGTCCTCGAGCATCCGCTGGCGGATCCGGTCCTGATCGAGCTGGATCTTGCGCTCCATGCGAAGTCGCTGGGCGTGGGCCGCTTCGATCTCCGAAACGAGGACGTCCATCGGGGCCCCCTTGACGATGTACCCGTGCGCGCCTTCGCGCATGGCCTCCACCGCCCTCGGGATCTCCGACTGCTCGGTGAAGATGATCACCGGAAGGGTCGCGCTCAGGTCGCGAATGGCGCGGACGACGTCGAGGCCGCTCATCCCCGGCATCCGGAGGTCGCAGACGACGACGTCCGGCTCGAACGTGCCTACGGCCTCGAGGCCGCGCGTGCCGTCGCCGGCACCTTCGACCTGATACCCGACCTGCTCGAGGAGTGCCTTCATCATCCCGAGCACGGTGCCACTGTCGTCAATGAGCAGAACCTTCATCCCGTGCCTAGCCTAACCCGTACCGTGAAATCGGAAAGGTTCATATCAGGCAAGCGTAGGGGCGGCCGGCCACCTCTGCCCCGAAGCGGCCATGACGCGAGCGAGCCTCTTGTGAAGCTCGAGGTTGAGCGGATCCTGTCGAAGCGCACGCTCGTACATTTCCCGCGCTGCGTCGTTGAGCCCGGTCGCGGTCAGGGATTCGGCGGTGTCGATGCAGGCGCGCGTCCTGTCCGCCGCGCGGTCGCTCCGCTTCAGGTAGTCCCGGCGCAGCGAGGCCAGGGTGTCGGTGGACAGGCCCGCTCCGATGCACAGGGCCACGCCGTGGAAGTTGCCCTGCTCCGCGTCGTACGCGGCCCGCAGCGCGGGATCGCAGAGGGTGACCATCGCCGTCCGGACCCGGGCGAGGGCGCCCTTCACCTGCTTGGCCTGGGTATCGGTGGAGGGTTCGTTGGCGGTGAGGTCACTGAACAGGGTGTTCGCCGCATCCCGGATCTCGTCGAAGTGGGCGTCCGGGCGCACCTTGAGGATCTGGTAGTGGTTGCCGCTCGCCCGCTCGTACCAGCTGGCGAAGATCTCGTCGATGCGCCGATCCCAGTCCTCCTCGGGAGTGCCGGTCTCCTCGATGGGGGTCACGAACCGGGAGTCCAGCGTCCGGGTCGGCGGGTTGCTGGAGATGAAGCTCGAAGCGGTGCTCGGGTTGCTGCGCCGCGCGTCTCCAAGCCAGCCAGACAGTCGGGCCCGCGCCTCGTCCGGTACCGCGGTGAACTGGACGCCGACGCCGGTCGGCATGCCCCAGGCGCGCGCCTGATCGGGCTTCACATGGCGGACCACCTCGGCGCGGAGGCGGAGCGTGCGCCCGGGGACGGGAAGCTCCAGCAGGACGGAGGAGTTGATCGGCGGGTGCGGAGGGGCCCAGTGCAGGAACACGCCGCCGCGCGAGAGCTGGGAGAACTCGACGCGCCGGATGAGCTCGTTGCCGGCCCCGAACACGCCCACGGTCTGCTCGCCCGCGGGGGCATCCGCCGCCATCGACGCGTTGCACGCCTCCAGGGCGGCGCGCATCTCGGCCGCGGAGGACCAGCGGTCGTCGGGGTTCTTCGCCAGCGCCTTCATCACGATGCGCGAGAGCGCTTCGGGCACGTTCGGGTTCACCGTGTGCGGCGGCGCGGGAAGCTCGGTCCGGTGCGCGTGAAGGATGTCGATCAGCGATCCCTTGAAGGGGATGCGTCCGACGAGCGCGCGCCACGCGGTCATCCCCAGCGCGTACAGGTCGGTCCGACCGTCGACCTCGGTGCCACCGCACTGCTCGGGCGCCATGTACGCCGGCGTTCCCAGGAGCATTCCGGCGGAGGTCCGCTCGAGCGTGATGTCCCCGCCGAGCATTCGCGCCACCCCGAAGTCGAGGATCTTCACCACCGGCGACGGCCGGCCCGGGCGATCCACGAGGAAGATGTTGTCCGGCTTGAGATCGCGGTGGACCACGCCGTGGGCGTGCGCCACTTCGAGCCCGGCGCACGTCTGCACGAGCACCCGCAGCAGGTGATCCGGCGCCATCGGCGTCTGTAACAGGGCTGAGAGCGCGCGGCCCTCCAGCAGCTCCATGACGAGGTACGGACGTCCCCCCTCGAGCACGCCGAAGTCGAAGATGCTGACCACGTTCTCGTGCGCGACGCGGTTCACCGCCCGCGCTTCGGCCTCGAAGCGGGCCACGAGCTGCGGATTCCCCACCAGCTCCGCGTGGATCACCTTCACGGCGACCCGGCTTCCGATCACCCGGTGCACCCCGAGATACACGGTGCCCATCGCGCCGCGTCCGAGGACCCGCTCGATTCGAAAGCTGCCGGTGTGTTGTCCGATCAGGGCGTCTTCGCCCGCGCTCGACATGGAGCTCGCCCTCCGTGCGTACTCGAAGCAAACGCCTTTTTTCGGGAGTGCTCAACTGGGACGTCACACGATCAGGCGAATGCGCCATTGGCGGATCCGCCACTCTGGAACGATTCCACGAACGCGTGACGCGCGGGCTGTGGTGACGCCATCCAGCCACATCTTCCGACATGGGCGCCGCGCGTCAGGCCCGTACGACGCCCTGTCGAACGGGATGGAAGTGACACAATCCTGCCCATCATGGTGCGGTCTCCTGACAGGATGGTCGCCATGCACGTGACGTTGGAACAGGCCCGTGCGCTCGATGCGCTGGCGCGACACGGGACCTTCCAGGGCGCGGCGAAGGCCCTGCACAAGGTGCACACCGCAGTGCTGTACGCGATCCGCGGGCTCGAGGCGCAATGCGGGCTCGAGCTGCTCGACCGCCGCGGCTACCGGACGCGGCTCACGCCCGCGGGCGAGCGGGTGCTGCTCCATTGCCGGCGGATGCTGGAGGTCGAGCGAGAGCTCGCGGACGAGTGCGCGGAGATGCAGAGCGGGTGGGAGCCTTCCCTGCGCGTGGTCTTCGACGGCGTGTATCCCGCCGGGCCCATCCTCGACGTGCTGGGGGCCCTGCGCGGCGCGCGCGCGCCGACGCGCCTGCACGTCATCGCTGACTTCCTCGACGGCGTCGAACAGCGCTTCATCGAGGAGGACGCCCACGTGATGATCACCGTGCTCCCGGTGAAGCAGAGCGGGCTCGAGGTGCTGAAGCTCCCGGCGCTCCCGGCCCGCCTGGTCGCCCATCGCAACCATCCCCTGGCGCGACACCGCGGAACGCTCACGGCGGAGCAGCTCGCCTCGCACATCCTGATCACCGTGCGCGGCGGCGATCCCCGGCTGGAGCTCAGCACCGCGCCGCTCGAACAGCACTCGACGGTGCGCCTGTCGGACTTCCACTCGAAGAAGGCGGCCATCCTGGGCGGGATCGGCTTCGGGTGGCTGCCGGATTGGCTGGCACAGCCGGAGCTGAAGCGCGGCGAACTGGTCCAGCTGAAAGTCCGCGGCGGAAACCTGCACTCATTCGAGCCACGGCTGTACCACCGCCCGGGCAAGGCGGGCCGCGCCGCGCAGCACCTGATCGAATCGCTGAGCACGAAAGGCTGAAACGGGGGGGAGACATTCGGCGGGGTGGGCCTTGACCACATCTCCCGACATGGGCTTTGACGCGCCGAATGCAACGAATCACGTCGAAGAAGATCGTCTCAATCGTCTCGTCGCTGCTCCTGATCACCGCCTGCGGGGAAGCCGACCCGGCGCCTTCCAACGAGCTCATCCAGACCGGAGAGAGCCTGGGCGCGGCGTCGCCCTCGCTCCACTTCGGCCGCTCGGGCATCCAGCTCTCGGGGACGCTCACCGCCGGACGCGAGCTGCGGCTCAGCTATGACGCGGACCGGATCGCCGCCTGCAAGGGCACGCTGAACGACGGGCGACCGGCGTGGTCGATCAACGGGTACGCCTCGGTGAACGGCGGTGAGCCGACCTCGTTCCACCTCGCTGGCTTCAACTCGAACGGTGGCACCACCGACCCGGTCACCGCGGTCGTCCCGCTGGCGGAGGAGGGCGAACTCCAGCTCTGGTTCCAGATCACCAACCGCTGGGGATGCCAGGCGTGGGACTCCGCCTACGGTCGCAACTTCCGGTTCCAGATCGCGGCCAACCCCGCCGCGCCGGACTGGCTGGGGAACCTGCGCGTGATCATCAGCCGCGCCGGTGGGGGTTGTGACGCCGCTGCCCCGCTGCAGAACGACGGCTTCACCTTCGGCACCTGGGCCCGCAGCCGCGCCGCCGACACCGCGCTGTGCTTCGAGGCCTGGGAGCCTGGCGTGACCGACTGGGCGAACCCGGAGCTGTGGAAGCAGCTCGATGCGCGCATCTACTACCGGTACGGCAGCACCGGGCCCTTCGAGTTCGCCTATGTCGATCTGGAGAAGCGGGTGGGGAACAACGCGCGGTACCGCGCAGAGCTCCGCGGCATCGACCCGTTCCGGCCGTACCAGTTCGCCTGCCCGGCCGCGCCGCTGACCTACACCGCGGACGGCTTCTACGTGAACACCACGATGGAGTTCTACCTGGAGGTCAACGGCAAGCAGCTCCGGCCGTCTCCGAACGGCGTGTTCCTCGGCCACTTCGACGATTACGTCGACGCGTACAGGAACTGCCCGTAGGAGCCGATCACCGTACGACGGGCGTGGGTTCTGACTCACTGCGCGCCGCCTCGATCGCAGCCCACTGCCAGTCGGCCCAGTGGGTGTGATCGAGGTGCTCTTCCGGGCACTCGAGCGCGTGCATCACCTCGTGGGTGAACGCGTTCCCGGTCCATTGCTCGGAGCCGATTTCGATGCTCTTCGTCCCGCACCAGGTGACCCCCGCGACCTGGCGCCCCCAGAAGTCCGACCAGCTTCCGTCATCGGTTTCGACCCGATAGACGATCCACTCGTTCAGCCGCGCGCACGCGTCCGGTACCTGCGTCGAGAAGACCTCCAGCGCGCGCTGAGCCGCCCTCCCGAAGCCGCTGCAATCGTCGCCGTCGAAGCGCAGCCCACAGACGGACTCGCACGAAGGCACGTCGCGCGCGGGTTCGCATGCGGTGAGCGCGATACACGCCGCCCACCACCACCCGGCCGTGGCCATGTCCCCCTCCCCCAGAAGGGGAGGTGGAGACGCACATTCCGGGAGACAAGCTGGACGTCGGAATCAGGTCAGGGCAGGCGAGCAGGGCTTTGCCACTACGCGTTCAAGCTCTTGGAGAATATTGCTCGGCGTGGCGGCGGGCGCGCTCGCAGCGTCGCTCGTAGGCATCGCGAACGACGGCGACGTCTTCCAGGAACCACGGCAGTTCCTCGAGCCGCAGCGCCTGCGGGCCGTCGACCAGCGCCTTGGTCGGCTCCGGGTGGAAGTCGACCAGGATCATGTTGGCGCCTGCAATCACACCTTGAGCGGTAACGTGCATCAGATCGAGTAGACGGTCGGGCGCCGCGGCGCGGGTTCCGACCGAATGAGAAGGATCGATGCAGACCGGCAGCCGGGTCAGCCGCTTGACCACGGGCACATGCGAGAAATCGACGAAGTTGCGGTGCGGATCGCCCATGTTGGTCTTCATGCCGCGCAGGGCGAACACGATGTTCCCGTTGCCTTCGCTGGCGAGGTACTCCGCGGCGTTGAGAGACTCCTCGAGCGTGATACCGAAGCCGCGCTTGAGCAGGACCGGGAATTCGTTCTGACGGCCGACCTGCTTGAGCAGCTCGAAGTTCTGCGTATTGCGGGTACCAATCTGGAGCATCACGCCGGTCGGGTTGCCGGTCTGGTGGAGCGCAGCGCGGATCTCGTCGATGTGGCTCTCGTGGGTGATCTCCATGGCGATGACCCGGATGCCGTACTTGCCGGCCAACTCGAACACCCAGGGCAGGCACTTCTTGCCGTGCCCCTGGAAGGCGTAGGGGCTGGTGCGAGGCTTGTACGCGCCCATTCGGGTGCAGACCTGGCCGTGGTCGCGCAGCGCGCGCATCATCAGCTCGACGTGCTCCGGCGTATCGACTGCGCACAGCCCGGCGAAGACGTTGAGGTTGTCCTGGCTGAAGGTGACGCCGTTGTAGGTGAAAGAGGCGGTGCGCTGCTGTTCGCGATGGCGCCCGATGATTCGGTATTCCTCGGACACCCTGACCGCGCGCTCTACGCAGGGCAGTCGCTGCATCTCCCTGAGATCGAGCGCCTTGGTGTCGCCCAGCAGGTAGATTTCGGTGAGCTGCTGCTGAGCGCCGCGGACCTGGTGTACGCGTGCGCTGATGCCCGGGAGAGCGGCCAGCTGCTCGTGTAGCGCTCGGTAGTCCGGGCCCTGGAGGTCGATATCGGGTGCAAGAAGGAGGATCATGTCCGCTCTTCGCCATCTGGCGCAGAGAGGACGGTAGCGTACTGAAGGCGTGGGGGCCGCAAACGTGCCCCAGGGAGCGGCTTGAAGTGTCTGGCCGGTGACTGGGGCTGCGCTACTTCACGTCTGTAATCAGCAGCGGCGGGATGTGCGGGAACGTGATCGACGCGTTGCGGCCCATGTAGCCGCGGGCCATGTCGATCGCCTCGGAGAGGGTATCGGCGCGCTCCCAGCCGAGGATCTCCGGGACGTGGTTGTTCTCCGCGCCCGCGATGATCACGCGCGAGACGTGCTGGCGACCGTTCTCGCCCCAGTACCACATGTAGAAGGGGTGGGCGCCGTGGTAGGCGTTCCCCTTGCGGTACAGGTGCACGTACGAGGGGTTCTTCGCGAACTCGCGCTCGTACTTGTGCTCCAGCTTCATCGAGTCGCGCGTCTCCGGGAGGAGGCGGTTGAAGAACTCGATGTAGCTGGGGTGGTGCACCGGATCGAACTCGTCGTAGGCGGGGTGGGTGAGGATGATCACGCCGCCCTTCTTCACCAGGGGCACGCCCCGGTTCATGTTGAAGTAGTACCCGAGCCCGTTCACCTGGAGCAGCAGCGGGTTCAGGATCGAGTTCACGTTGTACGGCGAGACGTGGGTCATCCCGTAGATGACGATGTCGCTCTGGCCCTCCACCGGCACCGACATCTGCTTCCACGACAGCTCGAGCGTCTTCTCGTGCGTGGGCTCGGTCGCGCCGGCGAACACGCCGATCACCCCGTACGCCGCCGGGATGCTGTGCATGAGCTTCCGCTTCGCCGCCCGCGGCATCTTCGAGAGGGCGTAGCGCATCCCCTGCAGCTTGAGCCGGTCGAACTCGGTGAAGTCCTCCTCCTTCTTCTGGAGGAACTCCATGGGGCCGTCGAACATCCGGTTGTTCAGCACGGTCTCGATGTGGAAGACCTTGAGGTGCTTGTCGATCACCCGGCCGATGCGCTCGGTGCTCTTGTGCAGCTTGGAGCGCGACGGCTCCATGTAGCTGTCGGTCTCGCGGATGGTCTTCGGGTTGTGGTGCGCGCGCAGCGACTCGTAGTTGGTCAGCCCGGTGCCCACCGACTTGTGCCCGCCGTCCATGGGCACGAAGTTGATGTTCACGTAGATGACCAGATCCGACTCGGCCGCGCGGCGGTTCACCGCCACCACCTCGCCGTGACCCGTGCGCTCGAGCTCGGTGATCCCGTCGGGATCCTCGGCGTCGTGGTTGTAGTAGCGGTCCGGGTAGTACGCGTTGAAGATCTTCTCGCCCACCGCGCGCTTCATCTCGTCCGCGGTCATCCGGCGATGCAGCGCGTTGGCGACGACCAGGTGGACGTCGTCCACGCCCGAGTCGGCCAGCAGCTCGAGGACGATCTCCAGGATCTGCTGCCGCACGTCCGGCGTGCGCATCATCGGCAGCGGCAGCGAGATGTCGTCCATCGCCACCGTGACCTTCATCCCGGGGCGGAGCAGCGCGTGCAGCGGGTCCATGCCTTCGGGGTGGTTGATGGCCCAGCGGATCGCCGCCTTGACGTTGGGCAGCGCCTCCATGGTCGGGCGCGGGTAGATGATCCGCGTGCCGACCGGCAGGTCCTCGACCCAGAGGTCCTCGCCGTAGAACATCACGCGCGGGGGCGAACCCTTGTCCTGGTAAACGATGTGCGACTCTTCGTCGTACAACTTCCGGAGGGTCTTGAGCGGGCGCATGGGGTCTACCTGAGATCGAGGACGGGCCAGTTGTACGCGCGGGCGACCTGTCGCAGCCGGAGGTCGGGGTTCACCGCGGTGGGACGGCCGACTACCGAGAGCATGGCGTAGTCGGAGAAGGAATCGGAGTAGGCGAAGCTCTTGTCGAGCGCGATGTTCTGCCGCACGCAGTAGTCGCGGATGACGTTGGCCTTGTTCGCCCCTTCGATGATCGGCGGGATCACCTTGCCGGTGGCCACCCCGCCGACGAACTGCATCTTGTTGGCGATGACGTCGTCCGCGCCGAGGTGTCTCGCCAGCGGGCGGAGGGTGAAGTCGAGCGCGCCGGAGACCAGCACGATGCGGCACCCTGCGCGGCGGGCCTCGTCGACGAGGTCCTTCGACTCCTCGTACAGCGCCGGCTTCAGCACGTCCTCGAACAGGTCCTCGGCCAGCGTGAGCAGGCGATCTTCGGTGAGCCCGGCATAGGACCGGTAGAAGAGCTCGTTGAAGACCTTCCGGTTCACCAGGTCCAGCACCCCGAACATCGGGAGGCCGGCGACGGTGCCCAGCGTCCGGGCGACGGCGCCGCGGATGGAGCCGCGGTTCATCGCGTAATAGGCGTAGGCGTGGACGATGTTCGTCCGAACCAGCGTCCCGTCGACATCGTAGAAGGCGGCCCTGGCATTCATCGAGCGGTCGCACTATCCGGGCTTGTGGCGCAGTGTCAACAGGTGGCCCGGTCAGAGCCAACCCCGGGAGCGGTACCACTCGGCGCTGCGGCGGATGGATTCGGCGATCCCGCGGGTGTGGCGGAACCCGAGGAGGCGCTCCGCCTTGTCCGCCGAGCAGGTCCAGGCAGGGGCCAGCAGCTGCCGCGCGAGTTTCCGGTTCAGCGGGAGGTGTCTGCCTGTGGTCCGGGAGACCACGTCGGCGGCCAGGGCGAGCCCGCGGAGCAGGGGCGGGGGCACCGGCAGGCGCCGCGGCTTCACCCCGAGGCTGTCCGCGAGGAGGTCCTGCATCTGCTGCAGCGTGAGCGCCTCGCCGCTGGAGAAGAAGGCCTGACCCACCGCCTCCGGACGCTCCGCCAGCAGGATCGCGAGCTCCACCACGTCGTCCACGTCGACGAACGCGATCGGTCGGGGAGGGCCGAGCAGGTCGAGCTTCAGGCCGCGGTGGACGATCTTGAAGAAGGGCAGGTTCTCCCGATCCCCCGGTCCGACGATGCGCCCGGGCCGGAGGCTGGTCACCTCGAGCCGGCCGCTGTAGCCGAAGGCGATCCGCTCGGCCTCCGCCTTGCTCTCGCCGTACCACTCGCGCGGCTCGAACGGGTCCTCCTCCCGTTTCGGCCGGTCGGGGCTGGAGGGGCCGCTGGCCGCCAGCGATCCGGCGAGCACCAACCGCCGGGCCCCGGCGCGCAGCATCGCTTCGCAGACATTCCGGGTGCCCTCCGCGTTCACCTCGAGGAAGGTGCGGCGGACCGGCGCGCGGCGGATCCCCGCGAGGTGGAACACGATATCCACGTCCTTCATCGCCGGGTCGAGCGAGGCGGGATCGGTCACGTCTCCTTCGACAGTTTCGACGGACAGTCCGCGGAGGGCGTCCGCGCCGCTGCCACGTCGAACGAGGCACCGCACGGTGTCACCGCGCTGTGCCAGACGCCGCGCCAGGTGGGCGCCCAGGAATCCATTGGCTCCGGTGATGAGGGCTCGCATCGGTGCCCGCGCATAGCAGCGATCCAGCGTCCTTGACACCCGCCACCCTCTCGCCCCGCTGGGGAAATTCACTCTCTCCAGTGTTTTTCCCTCTGGGAGTCGTGCTACAGCGCCAAGTGGCTTTCAACCCGAAGCCTCACCAACGTCCCCTGGAGGGGAGGAGACCGGACCTAAATGGCCGCTAAGAAGACTGCCGCGAAGAAGACGACGACTGCTGCGAAGAAGACGACGACCACGGCTGCCAAGCGCAAGCCGAACGCTGCGTTCATGAAGGAGCTGCAGCCGTCGGCCGAGCTCGCCGCTGTGGTCGGCAACAAGCCGTTGCCGCGGACCGAGGTCGTCAAGAAGCTCTGGGCGTACATCAAGAAGAACAATCTCCAGGACCCGAAGCAGAAGCGGATGATCAACGCCGATGACAAGCTCAAGCCGATCTTCGGCGGCAAGAAGCAGGTCTCGATGTTCGAGATGACCTCGCTGGTCAACAAGCAGCTCAGCTAGTTCTTGCAGTCGTTGCTTCGGAGGGGCTCGCTGGCAACGGCGGGCCCTTTTCCATTTGTGCCTCCGCCGTGGCCATGGCTCATCTCCGGAAACTCAGCCCGCGAAGCCTTGCGATCCTGCGTTGGAGCGGTGTCGCGCTGTTGATCCATCTGGTGCCGCTGTTCCTGCCGCGGATGGAGCCGAAGCAGGAGCTGGCGCTGGCGCGGATGCTGCCGAAGGCCGAGCACCGCATCCCCCTGCTCGAGCCGCTGGTGGAGAACCCGCGCTCCACGCCGGAGGATCTGCGCGACGCAGCAGAGCTGGTGCTCCCCGCCTCGACCGCGCTCGCCAGTGAGCTGCTGCGCGAGGCGGAGCGCCGTGGCTCGGCGCCGCTCGATTCGGAGTTGCTGCGCGCGCGCATTCTGCGCGTCCAGGGAGATGTCGCCGGTTCGGTGCAGGCGCTGGAGCGGGCGCGCAGGGCCGCGCCTGGAGATCCCCGGCCCGATCTGCTCGAGGCGCGCTTCCGCGAGCGCGAGGGCGATCGCCAAGGCACGCTCGCGGCGCTGCGACGCGCGCACGACAAGGCACCGGAGGAGCTCGCAGTGACGCTGGAGCTGGCGCGCGTGCTGGCCGTCGCAC
>JBAWAM010000729.1:0-5576 GCA_049589315.1 Myxococcaceae bacterium | reverse complement strand
GCTCGTCGTTGAAGCCGGAGAGTTGCAGCACCCCGTCGCAGGCCCCGGCGACGCGCTCGTCGCAGAGCGGAGGCAGCTCGTTGAAGTCTCCGCCGAGGACGAACGGGAGCGTCTCCGCCTTCACCAGTTCGTGAATCTGCACGATGTGCTTCTGCTTTGTGCCGTCCTGGTCGTAGGCCTCGGTGTGAACCGCGTACGCGGCGACCTCGCGGCCGCCAACGTCGATGACCGCCCGCCCGACCGCGCGGTGAATGTAGAAGTACCTGACGTGCGGCGGCTGATCGGTGCGGTCCTCCTGGCGGATCCGCTCCGCCTGCTTGATCGGGTACTTCGAGAATATGGCGTTGCCGAGATCCATCCGGCCGAGCCCCTCCTGCGGCACGTACCGGCTGTTCCACGTCTGAATGTACGCGGCGTAGTTGAGCTTCGTGTGGTCGAGGATTCCCTGGACCATGTCGAAGTACGCCGAGCGGCGTGAGTTCACCTCGATCTCGGAGGTGATGAGGACGTCCGGGTCGTACTCGTCGATGAGGCGATAGATCCCGTCCATGTTGGTCTCGACCTCGTCGATCGAGAGCTGGACGCGGTCTCCCCAGAAGTCGAACCAGAAGTCGATCCGCCCTGCGCCGTATTTGATGTTCCAGGCCATCACCTTCAGGGACGAAGGCGCATGCGGGGCGGGCGTCAGCGTCGACGCGCGCCAGACAGGGACTGCTTCACGTTCGAAATCCAGCGTGTCCGCTGGGGGCTCACAGCCGAAGAGCAGCGCCAGCAATGGAAGCGCGCTCCAACGCATCTTCCGCATGCACTTGCCCAGTCTGACGATCCGCTTCATCGCGCCTCCGCCCCGTCAGCATGCCACGTGTGCTCGTGAATGGCTGGCCGCTGAGCAGGCTTGCTTGCGTGAGGTCGAAAGCGTTACGAGTAGCCCCTCCGTGCGAGCATTGCCCACCCTGCTCGCATTCGAGGTGCGCGCATGTCCGGTCTTCTCGCGATTCGCTCCTCCGCGATGCCCTGGTTTCTCGTGTTGCTCGCGGCGTCGCTGTCGATGTCCTGCGACGAGGATCGACTGGTGGACACGCCTTGCGAGGAGGACTCGCATTGTCCCTCGGGATACCTGTGTGACGCGTTCCGCTGCGTCCCGGCGGAGTCGAAATCCTGCGAGGTCGTGATCGACGGCAATCCGATCCTCCAGCCTTCGCCGTACGCAGTGTCCTTCGGCGAGCTCGACACGCCGGAGGCGACGCAGAGGGTCGCGCTCCACAACATCGGCACCTGCACCCTGACGCTGTACGAGGCCTCACTCGGTCTGGGCGCGGAGTCTGCCTTCGGCTGCGAGGCGTGCGCATCCGGGTTCCCGCTGGAGATCTTCCCGGGGCGCTCTCGGGAGTTGGACATCGCATTCAAGGCGAAGGCGGTCGGACAGGTCTCCGATGAGCTGGTCATTCTCAGTGACGACCGGGACTTCCCTGAGCTGCGCGTGCCTCTCCACGCGAAGTTCCTCGGGGTTCCAGATCTCCGGGTGGCGCCCAATCCGGTCGACTTCGGCTACGTCGCCCAGGGGCGACAGGCCGTCAAGGCGATCCAGATCTCGAACCAGGGGACCGGCACCGCTTCGATCGTGGTCGAATCGGTGACCTTCGAGCCGTCGACGCAGGACTTCTCGCTCTCCCTTGCGCCCACCGAACCCGTCACGTTGGCGCCGGCGGAGTCGGATCCCGAGGCCGTTCTCGCTCTTCAGCTCCAGTACCATCCGCGCTCGACGGCGAAGCACCAGGTCGAGCTGCGGGTGAAGACGAGCAAGGGGGAGGTGCGTGTCCCGGTGAGCGGCAACGCTGAGACGCCGCCGAAGCTGGCGTTCTCGCCTGCGGCTATCGATCTCGGAAGGGTGCCGCTGGGCCAGACGAACGCGAAGCCGCTGACGCTGGTGAACGAGGGCGGTGCGCCGCTCCAGATCCAATACACGTGGGGCGGTCCGAAGCCCTCTACGGACCTGTTCGCCACGCCCACCGTGATCCCGTCGATCGCCGCGGGCCAGTATGTCGAGCTGCAGGTCGCCTTCACCGCCACCGCGGTCGGCCCCGTGAGCGGACTGCTCGTACTCTCGAGCAACGATCCATCGAGACCCAGCTTGACGATCCCGGTCTCCGCCGAAGGCATTCCCGGCCCTGGGCCCGCCGTGGTGAAGCTGGAGATGACCTACGAGAACGGCTCCGACTCTGCCTTCGACGAAGATCTGCGCAACGTCGACATGAGCCTCGAGCACCCCTACGGGTACGTCTGCAACAAGGAGTATCCGAGCCCGGCGAACTGGGGGAGCTACGGAAGCCCGACCTGGATCTCGTTCGGGGCCAAGGAGGAGCCAGAACGCATCGTCCTCGCGGACGCGCAGCAGGACGGAACGTATCGGGTGATGCTCCAGTACGCCGAAGACTGTGCGTCGCTTCCGACCGAGCTTGCGGCGGGTGTCCTGGGCATCTCGGTCGACGCGCTGATCGCCTACCTCACCGGTGGGGCCGGGACGGGCGTGATCGACGGCGGGGACCTGGCGGAGATGATCCAGAACCTGTGCCTCGATCACAGGAACACGAACGTGACAGTGCGCGCGTTCGTGAACGGGGCATTGATCAACGAGAAGACCGTCACGCTCGGAAAGAAGGGCGAAACCACGTACGTGCTGGACCTCGTCCGCTCGGGCGGCACGTTTTCGGCGCAGTAAGGGGAGGCACGCACCATGACGCTTCGTTCGATTTGCCTGCTCCTTCCGGGCGTTCTCCTGGTAGCGGCGTGCGCGCCCACTGCGCCCCCGGTCTTCGAGGATCCTCGCCCGAAGGGCTTGTTCGCCACGCCGGAGCAGCTCGCTTTCACCTGTGTGACGCCCGGATGTGACAGCTCGCAGAAGGTGATGATCGAGGTGGTCGGCAACAGGCGCGTGGCGGTGAAGCGCGTTCTCATCGAAGGCACTTCGACCGAGGACTTCTCCTTCACCTCGAGTGAGGCAGCGCCTTTCGTCGTCGGCGCGAACAGCTCGTTCGAGATCGACGTTCGGTACATCCCGACCGGCGCGCCCGCGGCCGGCGCGGTGAAGCTCCTCGTGACCTATACCGACGCATCGCCCGAGGAGAGCCCGGATCGTCTTCCTCCCGGAGAGTTGGCGATCCCGTTGGTGCGTCGGCTCGTCGGCGAGCCGTTGATCAAGGTGACGCCGGAGCAGTTGTCGTTCGGCGTCGTCCAGCCCGGGACGGAGGCGACGCTGTCGCTGCGCATCGGCAACGAGGGCTTCGGGAACGTCGCCGCGGAGGTCGCCTCGATCGAAAGCGAACACGTCGACCTGAACGTGGCGCTTCCGGCGGACCTGACCATTGCGCCGGGCGCCGGGCTGGATGTCCCGGTGACGTTCGCGCCCGGGTCCGAGGGCTATCTGCAGTCGGAGCTCGTGGTCACGACGACGTCTTCGGATCTCGTGCCGACCGTCGTCCGCGTACAGGGGACCAGCCTGACCCTTCCGAGGCTCGCGATCGAGCCGGCGACGCGCATCGACTTCGGCGAGGTGGCGAAAGGCAAGCAGCGCGGGATGACCGTGCACCTGATGAACCAGGGAGGCACGGAGCTGGTCATCGCCGACGTCACCGTCGCTGAATCCACCGGGAACCTGAAGGTCCAGGTTCCGAATGACGGGACCGCGCTGCGTCTCGCGCCGCTCGAACGCATGCCGCTGCCCATCTCTCTCGAGGGCAACACCGCCGGCGAGATCGACGGACGTGTGCGAGTCGCATCAAACGATCCGGCGCAGGCCGTGTTCGAGCTTCAGATTCTCGGGACGGTCACCGAGCCGCGATTGACCCTGGATCCGACCGTCATCGACTTCGGAACCGCGCCCGTCGGCTGGGTGCTGAAGCGGCCGGTGGAGCTGCGGAACACGGGGCACGGACCGCTCACGGTGAAGAACATCCAGATGGTCGGAGGCAGCAGCTCGCTCTTCACCCTGGGACAGCTTCCGGCGCTCCCCCGGGTGCTTCAGCGCGATCAGCGCATCGCCGTCGACGTGGAGTTCCGTGCAGAGGCCGGCGCCAGCTTCTCCGGATGGATCTCGGTGGAGACGGACGATCCGCAGACGCCGTTCTCCGAGATCGAGCTGAAGGCGAAGGCAGGGTCGTGCCAGGAGGGCTGCCCGATCGCCAACGGGACGCCGAGCTGCTCCGTTGGGAGATGCGAGGTGGGCGCGTGCAACGCCGGCTACTTCGATACGGACGGAGCGGCCGCGACCGGCTGCGAGTGCCGGGAGATTGGGACAGACCCGGGAAGCTTCTGTACCGACGGTCGGTACGTGGGCGTGTTGAACGACAACGACGGGGACCAGGCGAGTGTCACGGGCGTTCTCCCGACGGGCAATGACGTGGATGTGATCCGCTTCTTCGCCGAGGATGCCTTCGCCGCGTTCAGCGAGAACTTCGACGTGAAGGTGCGGCTCGCCAGCAGTGATCCCTCCATCCGACTCTGCGTGTACCGATACCCGACCGGCACGCACGAGAACGACTGCTACTGGATCAACGAGAGCTGCCCGTCGGACCGCAACTTCCGGCAGGACGGGAACAACGTGAGCGGTGACGATGCGGACTTCGTGGTGAAGGTGTTCCGGGATCCGAATGCCGCGCCGACGTGCGCGTCGTACACGGTGTTCATGTCGAACGGTCTCTGAACCTTTCCGAAGCTGTGACTCGAATCCGTGCGATCGGGTCACGTAGCGTTCGCGCCCTCACCACAGGGAGGACGCATGACCACGATCAACAAACACACCTTCGGCACGCCAGCGTGGGTGGATTTGATGACCCCGGATCTCGAGAAGGCGCGCGCCTTCTATGGGGAGCTCTTCGGCTGGACCTTCGACGTCGGATCTCCGGAAACCGGCTTCTACACAATGTGTAGGCTCGGCGGACGAAACGCGGCGGGGATGGGAAAGATGCCCCCGGATGCCCCGTTCCCGACGAGCTGGAGCGTCTACTTCGCCGTCGAGAGCACCGACGCCACCTGCGCCCGCATCAAGGAGCACGGAGGCCAGATCATGATGGAGCCCATGGACGTCATGGGTGAGGGGCGGATGGCGTTCTGTGCCGACTCCACCGGCGCTGCGTTCGGGCTGTGGCAGCCGATGCGCCATACGGGCGCCAACGTCATCGAAGAGCCCGGCGCGATGGTCTGGCAGGAGGTGAATACCCGCGACGCCGCCCGCGCCGTGAAGTTCTACAGCGGTGTGTTCGGCCTGGAGGGACGAAAGCTGGAGGACCCGACCATGCAGTACTTCACGCTCCACAAGGGCCCGAAGGCGGTCTGTGGTGTGTTGCAGATGGACGAAAAGTGGCCGAAGGAGATCCCGCCGCACTGGATGAACTACTTCGCGGTCTCCAACACCGACGAGGCGGTGAAGAAGGTGACGAAGCTGGGGGGAAAGGTCGTCGAAGCGCCGTTCGACACGCCGTATGGGCGAATGGCGGTGGTGACCGACCCGTTCGGGGCCCACTTCAACCTCGTCGTTCCATCGGACGAGGCGATGTCCGTGTGAGATAGCGCCACAGGGC
>JBAWAM010000728.1:0-2067 GCA_049589315.1 Myxococcaceae bacterium | reverse complement strand
AGCCCACTCCGTCCGCGATCGCGCGCGCGTTCCACGGCTCGCCGACGCAGAAGCCGTCCATCTGGCCGACCTTCATGTTGGAGACCATCTGCGCTGGCGGGATGGTGACGAGCGCCACGTCCCGGTCGGGGTGGATGCCTCCAGCGCCGAGGTAGTAGCGCATCCACATGGCGTGGGTGCCGGGCGGGAACGTCATCGCGAACGTCATCGGCTTGCCCTGCGCCTTCGCGGCCTCCGCCATCGGCTTGAGCGCCTTCGGATCGGCGCCGACCTTCCCCTTCAGCTCCGCCTTGAGGGAGATCGCCTGCCCATTGCGGTTGAGCATCCACGGAATGACCAGCGGCTTCCTGGGAGAGCCCAACAGGCCCAGGGTGGATGCGATCGGCATCCCGAAGAGCATGTGCGTCGCCTGGATGTCTCCGTTCAAGAGTGAGTCGCGGATCGCTGCCCAACTCGCGCCCTTCACTACGGTGGAGTTGATCCCGTACTTCGCGAAGAGGCCCTTCTCGTGGGCAATGACGATGGGCGAGCAGTCCGTCAGGGCGATCATCCCGAAGCGGAGATCCGCTACCTCGGGACCGTCACCGCTCTTGCGACTGGGCGCGGCGGCGGCCTCCTTCGCAGGCGCCTCGGACTTGCAGCCGGTCAGCAGGGACGCCGAGGCGACTGCCGCGGCGCCGTAGAGGAGCTCCCGGCGGCGAAGCGGCGTCTCGGACGCGGGCGTGGTTTCCGTTGCGTGGGGTTCGGTGGGGCTGGAGGGTGTCATGGGGGTCCTCAGAAGGGGAAAGCGAGATCGAGCTGGACGACGTGGTAGTTCGCGGCGGCCATGGGGTTATCGAGCCCGCGCGAGTAGACGACTGCGGCGCGGGACCACAGGTTCGGGGTCAGCTTGAAATGCACCCGGGGGCCGATCGCTGCGGTGAGCGTGTCGACGGCAGGAGCGTCTGCCGGGACGGAGGGGTTGGAGAGCCAGCGCTGGTAGCGCAGCTCCGCCCCGAGCGAGAGCTGGGGGATGAAGAAGTAGCCCACGTGCAGGCCACTGGTGAAGTTGGTGCGGGCAGCGTCGCTGTCCACCTCCTCGCCGCGCACGCGGAGGAGCTGCAGGAGCGTGGCCTCGAGCTGCACGGTCCAGCCGTTGGCCACCCAGGCGACGCCCACGCCCGGAAAGAACGTGAGGTAGTTCACCGCAAACATGGCGTTGTCCATCGCCGAGCGCCCGAGCACCCCGGCCGCATTGGCGACCCGCTCGGGCGAGGCGGTGCTTCCGGTCCCCAGTGGAAACGCGGCCCCGAGGAAGAGGGCCACCTTCCACTGCGGATGGGGGCTGAAGCCGTACGTCGCGCCCAGCACCGGGTTCATGAACGACGCAGCGCCGCGCGTGTTTCCCTCCGCAGGTCCCGGTGGTGCGTTCCCTACGATCCCCAGACGAAGTAGCGGGCTGAAGCCAGGCGCGAGCTTGTACGAGAAGAGCGCGGTCGAAACGACGGTCGTGCCCGGCAGGCCCGCGGCGCCCTGCCAGAGCGCCAGCGCGCTGTCCAGGCGCGCCGCCGAGACGGCCATGGCGGGCCGGAGCTGGAACGGCAATGAGTAGGGCGCCGGCGGAGGGAGAGCCTGCGCGGGCTCAGCCTGCGCTTCCGTTGAGGCCAACCCGAGGAGAAGCACGGCGACGACGGTCGCGCGCACCAGGGTGACCTGCCTCTCAACGACCCGCTGCTTCGGCTCGACGGTGTGCATGACGCACCGCATAAGCAGCGCGCGTGCCAGCCGGGGGACGTCTCGGGTTGTGGCGCTAACCCCGGGGAATCAGGGCCCAGCCTGGATTTCAGCCGTGTCTCCCGGGATTCAAGAACGTCGGATGCGATCACCGGTTCCACAGAAATGTCGCCACCCTCTCGGAGAAGACCGCGGCACATGAGGGCGCCGCGGCGGCGTCCGCGGACGGGGGCGTGCCCGCGACGACCGGCGTCAGGTGCGGGGCTGCCAGAGTGCGGACCCAGGCAGGAGCGACAAGGCTGTTGGGCGGGGAGACCGGATCGACAGTTCTGTCGTTCTGTCGGAGCGCGCCGG
>JBAWAM010000727.1:0-3323 GCA_049589315.1 Myxococcaceae bacterium | reverse complement strand
TGCGTCGGCGGCGACTGCAGCAAGAGCTGAATCGAAACGACTCACGAGATGGGCGCGATCACGACACCTGAGGATGTTCTCCACTTCTGGTTCGGGGACGGCAGAGTCCGCAACGAGGTGTGGTTTGGAAAGTACGACGCCGTCGATGCGGAGATCCGCACCCGTTTTGGCGAGACAGTCGAGGCGGCGCAACTGGGCGCGCTCGATAGCTGGACCTCCACGCCACGCGGACTGCTCGCGCTGGTGATCGTGCTCGATCAGTTTTCGCGAAATGCGTATCGGGGGACGCCGCGCGCGTTCGAACAGGACGCGAAGGCGCAGAGGCTCGTGCGCATGGGGCTCGCCCGGGGTGACGACGTGCACTTCACACCAGTCGAACGCGGCTTCCTCTATCTCCCCTTCGAGCACGCAGAGGATCTGGGAGCGCAAGAGGAGTCGGTGAGGCTCTATGCCGCGCTACACGAACAGGCGCCGCCGAACCTCCGCGAGATGAGCGCCGAGATGCTGAGATACGCGGTCATGCATCGAGACATCATCCAGCGCTTCCAACGTTTCCCTCACCGCAACGCCATTCTCGGACGCGAGTCGACTCCTGAGGAGCTTGAGTTCCTGGAGCAGCCGAACTCCTCGTTCTGAGTGCGCAGTTGGGCCCCACGTCGCCTCTCGTGTCTACAGATCGCAGGATGGCCGCTGTTCGCGGCCGGAGAAAGGAACGCCCACATGGAAATCAAACGAAACGGCACGCGAGCGTCGTTCAAGGCGCCTACCGAGCACTTCACCGGGACCGTGCGCATTGATCCGCTCTTCCAGCTCAGCGAACCGGCCCGCACCGCTGGGGCGTACGTCACCTTCGAACCCTGCTCGCGGAGCGACTGGCATACGCATCCGCTCGGGCAGACGCTCATCGTCACGTTCGGCTGCGGTCTGCATCAGCGCTGGGGCGGGCCGATCGAGGAGATCCGCTCGGGTGACGTCGTGACCGTCGGGCCGAACGAGAAGCACTGGCACGGCGCGTCCCCGACCACCGCGATGACCCACATCGCGATCCAGGAAGCACTCAACGGGAAAGCCGTCGACTGGCTCGAAAAGGTGAGCGACGAGCAATACAACGCCTGGGGTGCGCAGGAGCGGGGAGGTGCGCAATGAAAGGCGCCGTTCTCCACGGTCCGCACGACAGTCCGCTTCGAAGAACGCCCGGTTCCGAAATCGTCGAGCCGACCGACGCAATCATCCGGATCATTGCAAAGCGGGGAAGCAGACCTCGTGCCGACATCGCGAGCTCGTGGGCGGCGCCCAGACGCCGAGTTGCGTGTCCCGCTCGCGGACGGCACGCTCGTCGCCACGCCTGAGCTTCCTCCGGACGATCTCGTCCCCAGTCCGCTCGCGGCCTCCGACGTGCTCGGCACCGGCTGATTGCAGCCGATGCGGCCAAGGTTAAGCCCGGCAACACGGTGGTTGTGGTCGGTGACGGCGCGGTTGGCCTCCTCGGCGTCCTTTCGGGCAAGCAGATGGGGGCCGAGCGGATCGTCGCAATGAGCCGCCTGCCCTCGCGGCAGAAGCTCGCGCGCGAGTTCGGCGCGACCGACATCGTGACCGAGCGAGGTGAGGCGGGCCACCGCATTATCAACCTCTGCTTACCAGGCCGTCGCTCCTGACGAGTCTAGTGGTCCGCGCACTCGGAACGTAAATCTACCGTGCGTAGGCCGGAGCACGCGTCACGCCGAGGGGCGTCAGCGTCAACGGGCAACGCAAGACGGAGCAAATGATGCCTGAAACAAATCGTAGTGGGGACTTTGCAGGAAAGGTCGCGTTCGTGACCGGGGCCGCGAGCGGCATCGGCCGAGAGGCCGCGTTGGCGTTCGCCCGCAGGGGTGCCAGCGTGGTGGTCGCCGACGTGTCGGTACAGGGCAACCAGGAAACGGCCCGCATGATCGAGGAACAAGGCGGGCGGGCGCTCGCCGTCCGGTGCGACGTGATGCGGGCCGAGGACGTAAAGGGGGCTCTGGACAAGACCGTCGAAGCCTTCGGGCGGCTGGATTTCGCCTTCAACAACGCCGGAGTGGAGCCGAAGAAGTTGGCCCCAACCGCGGAGTGGGAAGAGGAGGAGTGGGACCGGATCATCGACGTCGACCTGCGTGGCGTCTTCCTGTGCATGAAGTACGAGATCCCGCGGATGCTCAACCAGGGGGGCGGCGCGATCGTGAACACCTCCTCGGGTGCCGGGGTCATCGGCATCAAAGGCAGCCCCGCGTACACGGCCGCGAAACACGGCGTGATCGGCCTCACCCGGGCGGCGGCCCTCGACTACGCCGCGAAGAACATTCGCGTTAACGCCATCTGCCCCGGGTATATCGACACCCCGATGATGGCTCGCTACACCGGCGGGACCGCCGAGGGGCGGGCGAGGGTGATCTCGGAGGAGCCCATCGGGCGGATGGGAAAGCCCGAGGAGATCGCCGCGGCCGTCGCCTGGCTGTGTTCGGACGCGGCTGCGTTCGTCGTGGGGCACGCCATGGTCATGGACGGCGGCCAAACGATTCAGTGAATGCGGAGCTGGCAGGAGAGGACATCTACGGCCGACGGCGCTGTCGGCTGGGGCGGGACGGCGAGGAGTGGGACCATGAAAACACCAGGACGGAACCTATAATCCGGTGCATGCGACCTCCGACGGTGCTCATGTTTGCGAGTTTCTTTCTCCTGGTCAGTTGTGGGCCCCCTGAAGTCCGAACGGAAGCGACCGATGCTGAGATCCGCTCGCTGACGATCACGCAGGGCGTCGCGGGAAGGATTGGAATCGCGGGGGGCTGCAATTCCAGGGGGCTGTTCACGCCGAGCTGCGATTACCCGAGCAGTTTCAGTTCCGTCGACGTTCGAGTGGTCGCGGTCTCCGGCTCGGTACCGGCTCCGGAGCCCGGCACGGAGCGCGACTCGTGCGAAGTCGTTCCATTCGTCCGGGGAGAAGTCGTTGCCATCAAGCCCGATGCAGAAACGCGTCCCCGTGCAGACGACCTCTATGAGCTGGCGCTGCCTTCCGGGACCTGGACGATTCTCTGGATGAACGAAATCGGATGCGCCAGCTGTAGATGGTCAGCCCACGAGGTTGCGTCCTGCGAAACCGTGGAGGTTCGCGCAGGGGAGCTGACGGTCCTCAACCTGGTTCCGTACCTCTTCTGACCGCCAGCCGTCTGAGCGCCGCCGACAAGTCGAACGACCGAGTTCGGGAAAGCACGCGCTCCGGAGCATGGTGAACAACGCGCTATTCCGGTATTCACGACGAACCATGCGCTCTTCTCCCTCTCTGCGTGGACAGCAAGGCTCGGGCA
>JBAWAM010000726.1:0-2587 GCA_049589315.1 Myxococcaceae bacterium | reverse complement strand
CCCCTAGACGGCCCCCCTTGCCAACGCCGAGGCGACGAAGGTGATCACAAGCGCCGCCAGATGAACGACCCCAAATCGCTCGAGGTTTCGGCCCATGGTCCCGAAAAACCGTCGCGCAACCAGGAGCAGGCCGCAGCCCAATGCCCAGCCGCCGGCTGAATATTCGAGCGGGCTGTGAACCAGCGCTCCGAGACCGAAGACAGTGACGGCGAGACCAACGGCGAGCAGGATGCTGAGCCAGGGTTCTCGCTCGTTCGTGATTTTCATCGCCGGATAGGAGTAGACCCCGCCAAAAAGTACGGCGACCAGGGGTACGGCGAAGAGAACGAGCAGCATCTCGGAAAGCCGCATTCGCTTTCGATTGTCCATCGAACGCTCTCTCCAAGGAGGATAGCGAGGATAGCCGGCGGTCGGTGAGGCGGGAACCGGTATCGGGCCGAGGAATGGGGGTGGGTTCAGGGGGAAAGGGTCCCGGTTCGGCTCGCTCGATTCATCCGCCTGAACACCTTCCCCTCGTCACGGGCTGGCACGGGCGCGCCCTCGATCCGGGAACAAGCGCAACGGAGCGCACGGCTGCCGCTGCTCAAAGCGCCCGCGCCAGGCTGCGCGACCGGCTCGCAACCGCGCCCTACTCTCCCCACCACGGGTTGTTGTTCTTGTCGGCAGTGGCAGCTTCGGTTGCGCAATCCTGATCGCGGCAAGAACGTCGCGACACACCCGATCGACCGACCCGTGACTTAGAGTGTCGAAGATGCCTGTCCTCGTTATCGCGCTCGCAAGCCTCCTCGCAGCGGGGCCTTCTCGGCTCGAGTCACTCGAGCCGCTCCCGCGCGAGTGCAACAAGCCGAACGAAAATTCTGTGTGCATCAAGTGGGTGCTGCTCCACGGTGGGCTTACCGACCGGCTGCTCCTTCTACGGGACATCAAGGACCGACCAGCGAAGGAAACGAACGCGTACGTTCAGGAGCTCGAGGCGCTCTCGTCGCACTGGCTCCCGGAATTTCGGACGATGTCGCAACAACTCCTTCGCCGCGCCGGACGTGTGAATCCAAATTGGGCGAAGCCGGTCTGTCCGAAGCAACGAGATCTGATGGATTGGACTCGGGTCCCGTCCTTCACGAGACCGAAGTTTCCGAAAGCATGCGGAGATGTGACTCCGGGCCAGGCTCACGAGGCTGTCTTCACACCTGACGAACGCACGTGCATCTACTCGACGAACCGAGGCGAGTGGGGCTCGTCGCTCACCGTGCGCGTCAATGGGAAAACCGCATGGATGATGAACGACCCGCTCTTCCACCCGGCAGAGGTGGTGCGGGCAAAGTCCGGGTTCTGGATCATCGAGTCCCTCCGCCACATGGGTGGAAGCGGAGCGGTCTCGTTCCTATCGAAGGACAGCACACCACGTCCCTCCCTCGCGGTTGTTCGCCTTATCGACCACGGTGACCTTCGTCGTGGCCATGCTCGCCGGGATGTTCCTCTTCCAGTTGTGGGATCGAAGGCGGGAGGCCCAGCCCGCTCCGGCAGTATCAATGCAGTAGGAGTAGATGCGCGCCCGGGGGGGCGGCGGACTCCCACATCCCGCGAGATCAGCGTACCCGGACACGTAGACCAGACGTTGGGTGCTCTTCTTCGTTTCGCCCTTTGTAGGGGACAATGCCCGCCTCACTGAGGGGGGAAGACGGATGCCGGAATCTCAGCGGGGCGCGACCTGTCCCGACGAAGCGACGCTCAGGGCTTGCGCGGAGGGGCGGTTTCCCGCGGGCGATGCTGCGCAGGTGAGGGCGCACGCCGTGACGTGCTCGCAGTGCAGAGCCAGACTCGCTGACCCGGAGGAGCACGCGACGGGTGTGGTCGGTCCGCCTGCGACTGAGCCCGAAGAGAACGCTGCCAGCGGGGACCGGTCGCTGGCGTCCGACGCCGCGCTGTCGCGTGGCTCCAGCCTGGGGCGCTACATCATCCTCGACCAGGTCGGCCAGGGTGGAATGGGCGTGGTGTACGCCGCCTATGACCCTGAGCTTGACCGCAGGGTGGCGATCAAGCTGCTCCAGACCGGCGCGCCCGGATCGCAGAGCTCCGGTGGAAAGGAGCGGCTCATTCGAGAAGCGCAGGCGCTGGCCCGCCTGTCGCACCCGAACGTCGTGCATGTCCACGACGTCGGCGCTCACGGTGAGCGTGTGTTCATGGCCATGGAGCTGGTCGAAGGGCGCACGCTCCGTGCCTGGTTGAAGGAGCAGCCGCGGTCGTGGCGGGAGATGACGGCGGTCTTCCTTGCAGCAGGTCGAGGCCTGTCGGCGGCGCACGCTGCCGGTCTGGTCCACCGCGACTGCAAGCCCGAGAACGTGCTCATCAGCGCGGACGGTCAGGTCCGCGTCCTCGACTTCGGGATCGCTCGCCAATGGGAGTCCGATGACCTCGAGCCGACTCACGAGGTCACTCCGTCCGCCGACGAGCGGAGCTCGCTCTCCGCGCCACTCACCGAGGCGGGGGTGGTCCTCGGCACGCCGTCGTACCTGGCGCCGGAGCTTTTCGATGGAAAGCCCGCCGATCCCCGTTCGGACCAGTTCAGCTTCTGCGTGTCGCTGTACGA
>JBAWAM010000725.1:0-7843 GCA_049589315.1 Myxococcaceae bacterium | reverse complement strand
TCGGCGTCGACGTCGACGCCACACGCGGTCAGCACCTGATCGATGCTGCCGAGCGCGCAGTGACACGACGCGTGTCGCGCGTGATCGAGCCCGGGCGCCCAGTCCTCGGGCTTCAGCGGGAACGTGTGCAGTGGCAGCGCGTCGAGCGCGGCGACCATCGCGCGGACCGTGCGCGCGGGGATCCGGCGCGCCTCGCCGAGCTCCCACAGCAGAAGCATGTGCCACCACGGCGAGTCCCACTTCGGCCAGTACGCATCCTCGGCGAGGCTCGCGAGCGCGGCGTTGGAGGCGAGGTACGCGATCGAGGCGTCGAGCGCGTCGAGCGTCGCCGGCCTGTCGAGGTCGGGGATCGCGCGCAGCGAATCTCGGAGCTCAGTGGGCGTCATGGCAGCGCGAGTGTCGCACGAACCGAGGGCGTCCTGGTCGGTCGGCGGAGTCGCGCTCATGCGTGACGGTTCCGCGTGAGGGCGTCTCCGCACAGCGGTCAGCCAGCGCATCTCCGGCCCACGCAGGACGAGTTCGGCCCGCTCATGGAGGGCCTCTGGCTCCACGTCCACCCACAGCGTGCCGCCCGCATCCTAGCGAAGCCTGATCGCCTCCGCGCGCGGCGTGCCCTCGCTCATCGCCGGTGCGATCATCCCCAGCAGGGCGGCCACGGTGGGCGCCACGTCGGTGGCGGGGATTTCCTGAGGGTACTCACCGGGCCGAACCCCTCTGCCGGCCAGGAGCAGGAACACCTGGTTGTCGTACGAGTACGGCGTCCCGTGAGAGGTCCCGTCCTTGTCCTCGGTGAGCACGTGGTACGGGCGCACGATGAAGAGCACGTCCCCGCTCCGACCCGGGTAGTACCCGAGCCGCAGCGCGCGCAGGTATCCGGCGTGCTCCCCGGGCCCATCGAGGTCATCTCGCGCGATCGCCAGGGCCACGCCGGCATCGCGGGCCAGCCACTCGGCGGCCGCGCGACGGACCTCGACGCCGCTCAATCCCTTCGCGGCGATCGCCTTCTCGTCGAGATAGACGTCGACCTCCTCGATGGCCAGCACCAGGTCGACCCCGAAGCGTTGCTGCAGGTACTTCTCCAGTTCCCGGGTCAGCGCCACTGCGTCGCGCCGGACTGCGGGAAGCCCGGTCGACGCCCAGCCCTCGGGGATGGCTGCGCCGCCGTGGTCGGCGCTGATCACCACCAGCAGGTTCTGTCTGCCTCCCGCGGCCTTCCCCGCCGCAGTGACCAGCTCGCCGATGCTCCGATCGAGACGCATCAGCGCATCCTGGAACTCCCAGGAGTACGGGCCATACAGGTGGTAGATGCGATCGACGTTGCTGAAGCTCACCGACAGCAGATCCGGATCGCCGTCGCGCCCGAGCTGCTCGCCTTCAATCGCCGCCTTCGCCATTCCGACGAGGAGCTCGTTCATCTCCGGCGACGACGCCAGCGCCTTGTAGAACTCGGTGCCTGGCGCGGAGAGCCCTCCAGTCAGCGGGTGGGGGAACGCGCGCCCCAGCCCGTACCAGTCGGACTCCCATGCGAGATCGTCCGCGCCGGTGTAGGCCTTCTGCGGCAGCGACAGCGTCCAGCTCTTTCCAAAGAAGGAATCGGGGATCTTCTTCGCGTTCCAGGCCTTCACCCACTCGGGAAACGCCTTGGTGTACCAGGTGCCCGTCACGAACTTTCCGACGGAGTCGCTGAACCACCACGCCTGTCCGAGTCGTCCGGCCATGGCAATCGCGGAGCGCCCCTTCCCGGAGATCGACACCGACTTGCCCTTCATCCCGGTGGCGAGCCGAAGCCGGTCCGACAGGTTCTCCGCCAGGATCTTCCTGGGCGAACTGTCCCGGACGCCCGGAGGGGTCTCCAGGGTCGGGTAGTCCGGATCGGCGAAGACCGGCACGGCCTCGTTCCGGGCCCGGTCCCACAATGCGTTGCTGACGACCCCGTGGCGCCACGGATTGGCCCCGGTCACCAGGGTGGTGTGGCCAGGGGCGGTGACGGTCTCGGCGTACTCGTACTGCACGGAAGGGAAGAGCGCGCCTTGCGAGAGGAGCTTGCCGAAGCCGCCCTTGAAGCGTTCCCGATGTCGGAGCAGCGCATCCGAGCCCATCGAGTCGACGGTGATGAACAGCGTCAGCCGCGGCGCCTGGGCGAACGCGGGCGAGGCCAACAAGACCGTCAGCACGAGCCAGAAACGCATCATGAACGAATCCTCCGTTTCCCTGGCCACCGCATAACAGATCGGACGAAAGGGAGCGCTTTACCCGGAAGGACCCGGTTGTTACGGTCCGCGGCTTCCATGATCGAGGCCAGACTTCGCGTCATCTACGGCGACACCGATCAGATGGGCGTCGTCTACTACGCCAATTATTTCCGTTACTTCGAGTTCGCCCGGAGCGAGTTCTTCCGCGCGAAGGGCGGCAGCTACCGTGAGTTGGAGAAGGACGGGTTGTTCCTTCCGGTGGTAGAGGCGTCCTGCAACTACAAGGCGTCCGCGAAGTACGACGACCTCCTGGACATCCGGACCTGGGTCTCCGAGCTCAAGCGAGCCTCATTGACGTTTTCCTATGAAATCCGCCGCGAGGGCGAGGACCGCATCCTCTGCACCGGCCGGACGATCCACGCCTGCATCGGGCGAGACGGTCGGCCGGTCCGGCTGCCGGAGGCGATCGTGACTATCCTCGGGCCCGAATTGAAGGGAGTTTGACGAGATGGATCGCAACCTGGCGCTGGAAGTGGTGCGGGTGACCGAGATCGCGGCGATCGCCGCGTCGCGGCTGATGGGACGTGGTGAGAAGCATCAGGCGGACCAGGCCGCGGTGGACGCGATGCGGCGGGCGTTCGACGCGCTCGCCATCAGCGGCACCGTGGTGATCGGCGAGGGCGAGCGCGACGAGGCGCCCATGCTCTACATCGGCGAGAAGGTCGGCCGGGGCGGAGAGAACGCGCCGCTCGTCGACATCGCCCTGGATCCGCTCGAAGGCACCAACCTCTGCGCCTACGGCCGTCCGGGCGCGATCTCTGTGATCGCCATGGGGCAGGAGGGGCACCTGCTCAACGCCCCGGACATGTACATGGACAAGCTGGTGGTGGGCCCGAAGGCGCGCGGCGCGATCGATCTCAGCCGCAGCGCGTCCTGGAACCTCCGCAGCATCGCCGACAAGATGAACCGCTATGTCGAGGACCTCACGGTGGTGATCCTCGACCGCCCCCGCCACGAGGCGCTCATCCGCGAAGTCCGTGAGACGGGCGCGCGCATCCGACTGATCGAGGACGGCGACGTCCCCGGCGGCGTGAACACCTGCTTCGAGCAGTCAGGCGTCGACGTGTTGATGGGCATCGGCGCCGCGCCGGAAGGGGTCATCACCGCCGCCGCCATCCGCTGCATGGGCGGAGACATGCAGGGCCGCCTCAAGCCGCGCGACGAGAAGGAGATCGAGCGCTGCAAGAAGATGGGCATCACCGACGTGGACAAGATCTACACGGCCGAGGAGCTGGCCCGCGGTGAGGTGATGTTCGCGGCCACCGGCGTGACCACCGGCGACCTGCTCAAGGGCGTTCGCTTCTTCGGCTCGGGCGCCGAGACCCAATCCCTGGTGATGCGCTCGAAGACCGGCACCGTCCGTTTCATCCAGGGCATCCACCAGCTCGACAAGAAGCTCCGGGCCTACTTCTAGGAGACACCGCCATGGCCGAGGCCAGCCGCACCATCGTCATCGACGCGCCGATCGAGAAGGTCTTCCAGGTCATCTCGGACTACGACCGCTACGCCGAGTTCCTGCCGGAGGTGAAGCGGATCCACACCTCCGACCGCAAGGGGAACGAGGTGAAGGTCCATTACGAGATCGAGGTGATGAAGACGATCAAGTACACGCTCAAGATGCAGGAGCAGGGCCCCAACCGGGTTGATTGGTCCTTCGTCGAAGGCGAGGTCATGAAGGACAACCACGGCTCGTGGACGCTCGAGCCGGCGGGCGAGGGCAAGACCAGGGCGACCTACTCCATCGAGATGAAGCTCGGCGCCCTGGTGCCCAACTCGATCGTCAAGGCGTTGGTCGAGAACAGCCTCCCGAAGATGCTCGACGCCTTCAAGAAGCGCGCAGAGAGCCGCTGACGCTCCCGTCCACCGCCTGCCCGGCCGCCTGCAAGACGGCGCCGGGCCTACATCGCCGTTGCCAAGATCACCTTGCGAGCGGCGCGGGCCCGTCTACAATTTTGGCGTGGCGGATCGACGGCGGCCAGGTGAGTGCGGCATAGGTGGCGCAGGTGACTCCGTCTCGGACGTCCAGACGCCGGAGGGACCCTCCGGATTCCGCGGGTTTACGCCTCGCGGTATCCGGAATCCCTCTTGCAGGGGAGAATGTACCCGAGTCGCAGTACGTTGAACGGCACACGGCAGCGTTGGCAGTCAAGGGAGCCCGAGAGGATGCTCGACGCGTTCATCATCGAAGAGATCAAGCGCCGCGAGCGAAACCATCAGGACCGCGACGAGCGGCCCGTGGTGGAGTTGCCGGTGCCTCGTCCCGAGGAGGCCCCTCGGCGGCGGACCGACGAGGAGGACGAAAAGCCTCGTCGCGGTGTCGTGATCATCGACATGGCGGTCTGACCCTGGTCGGCAGACCGTTCTGACCACGGGCCCGGCGGGGGACCACATCCCTCTCCGGGCCGTCGTGTATCAAGCGAGCAACAGCAACTGGGTCGGGTGGTACACGTCGCGCCAGACGCGACCCGCCGGTGAGGCACCGAGGACGGTGTTTCGCCAGCTGGGAGGAATCGCCGCTTCGCCGTACGCCGCCCCGAGCAGAGCGCCCGCGATGGCGCCATTGGTATCCGCGTCGTTGCCCCGGTTCACGACGTCGACGAGCGCCGCTTCGAAGGAGGGGGCGTGGAAGAGCTCCCAGAATGCGAGTCGGAACGCCACCCGGACGAAGCCGGCGTGGTGGTGAAGGTGAATCTCCGGACCGTAGAGGCGCGGATCGGCCGCGCGGGCGAGCTCGAGGTCTTCGCGGACGACCCGGGTTGCGTCCTGAACCTCCCTCATCGCGTCGGGCATCATCCGCCCGAGTTGGGCCCCGGCGATGCTCAGGTCGGACAGCGCCGCGGTGACGAGCATCTCCGGACGGACGTCGTCGTGACCTGCCACCGCCGCGGCGATCGCTCCATTGAACGCCACGCAGGAGAGGGCACAGCGCGGATCCGCATGGGTCAGCCGCGAGTCCTCGAGGCTCGCCTTGATTCGAGCTTCCCTGTCCTCCGCGAAGTAGACGCCGATGGGCGCGGTCCTCATGAGCGAACCGTTGGCCGCGGGCTTTCGCCCGTTGTGATCCCAGTACGACTTCGCGGCGTGGAACGGGCCGAGCCTCGGATCGTACGCCTCCAGCACCGACCGGGTCTGGACTCCCACATCGAACGCGTGGGGGAGCCACTCCCGATAGCGCGCCAGCACGTCTTCAGGATCGAAGCGCTTGAGCAGGCGAAGGCTGTTGGCCAGGGCGGTGGCCATCTGGGTGTCGTCCGTCACCTGGCCTGCTTTGACCTGGAAGGGGCCGCCCCCGACGACCTCCCGGTGCGGCCCGTCGCACATCGTCGGGAACGCGGGCGCGGACAGGTTCTTGAACTCGAGCGTCGTCCCCAGCGCATCGCCCACTGCCAGCCCGAGCAACGCCCCCTGGGCGCGATCTTCGTTCTTCGGTTTCACGACGAAGAGCCTAGCCGCCTGCTCGACGTGCTTGCGACCCGGAAAACCACGCCATACAAACCGTCGTCCTATGACCGAGATCGTTCAGGTGTTGGCGCGCGAGATTCTCGACTCGCGTGGGAATCCCACGGTGGAAGTGGAAGTGGTGCTGGCGGATGGAACCTTCGGGCGCGCAGCCGTGCCCTCGGGGGCCTCCACCGGAGAGCACGAAGCGCTGGAGCTCCGTGACGGCGATCCTTCGCGCTACCTCGGCAAGGGCGTCACGAAGGCCATCGGCAACATCATCGACACACTTGCTCCGGCCGTGGTCGGGATGGATGCCGCGCAGCAGGTGGCGCTCGACGAGCGGATGAACGAGCTCGACGGCACGTCCACCAAGAGCCGCATTGGCGCGAACGCCATCCTCGGCGTGTCCATGGCAGCGGCGCGCGCGGCGGCGAACGCCCACGGGCTCCCGCTGTGGAAGTACGTCGGCGGCGCGCAGGCGCGCACCCTGCCGGTGCCCATGATGAACATCGTCAACGGCGGCGCCCATGCAGACACCCGCGTCGACGTGCAGGAGTTCATGGTCATGCCCATCGGCGCGCCGTCCTTCGCGGAAGGCCTCCGCTGGGGCGCGGAGATCTTCCACTCGCTCAAGAAGATCCTGAAGGCCGGCAAGTACGCCACCGGCGTCGGGGACGAGGGCGGCTACGCGCCGGACCTCCCGGCGAATGAAGAGGCGCTCCGGCTGATCATGGAGGCGATCAAGACCGCTGGCTACACCGCCGGCGAGCAGGTCGCGCTCGCGCTCGACGTCGCCGCCAGCGAGTTCTACGACAAGGACGCGAAGAAGTACCGCCTCAAGGGCGAGGGCAAGGAGTTCGATGCCCGGGGCCTGATTGGCTACTACGAGAGCCTCTGCTCGAAGTACCCCATCGTCTCCATCGAAGACGGCATGGCCGAGGACGACTGGGAGGGCTGGAAGGGGCTCACCGACGCACTGGGCGGACGCGTGCAGCTCGTCGGGGACGATCTCTTCGTCACCAACGTCGAGCGCCTCTCGCGCGGCATCGCCGGCGGGGTGGCCAACTCGATCCTCGTCAAGGTGAACCAGATCGGCACCCTGACCGAGACCTTCGAAGCGGTCCGGATGGCCCACAAGGCCGGTTACACCTCGATCATGAGCCACCGCTCGGGTGAGACCGAGGACACGACCATCGCCGACCTGTCGGTGGGGTTGGACTGCGGCCTGATCAAGACCGGCTCTGCGTCGCGCAGCGACCGGGTGGCCAAGTACAACCAGCTTCTCCGGATCGAAGAGGAGCTGGGCGCGGCTGCGCGCTACGCCGGTCGCTCGGCGCTCAAGGCGTTCCGGCGGAAGTAATGCCCAGGATTCTCGTCAGCAACGACGATGGAATCCATGCCGAGGGCCTCCGTGCGTTGACGGAGGCCATGTCGGAGCTGGGCGAGGTGTGGGTGGTGGCGCCGGAGAGCGAGCAGAGCGCCGCCTCCCACGCCATCTCCCTGCACCGCCCGCTCCGGATCAAGCAGCTGGGTGAACGTCGCTACGCCATCGACGGGACGCCGGCTGACTGCTCGTACATCGCGATCAATCACCTCCTGAAGGACGAGAAGCCGGCGCTGATGGTCTCGGGCATCAACCACGGCGCGAACCTGGCGGACGACGTGACCTACTCGGGCACCGTGGCCGCGGCGATGGAGGCGTCGCTGCTGGGCGTCCCGTCCATCGCCTTCAGCCTGGTGACCAAGGACCTGGACACGTTTACCGGGGAGGGCGGTGCGTTCGGGCCGGCGGCCCGGTTCGCGCGGAAGCTGGCCGAGTGGGTGCTCTCCCAGACGTTCTCCCAGAGGCTCACGGGAAAACTGCTGCTCAACGTGAACATCCCGTCGGGCGTGGAACCGTCGGAGTACGCGGTCACGCAGCTCGGGAAACACTCCTACGGTTACGACGTGCTCGAGAACGTCGACCCACGCGGACGGAAGTACTACTGGATCGGCGGGACGTCCTTCACCCACGAGGACATCCCCGGCAGCGACTGCAATGCTGTCTTTCGCGAGCGGCGGATCTCGGTGACCCCGCTGCACCTGGACCTCACCGAGTACACACAGATGGACATGGTCCGGGGCTGGTCGATCGGCGGCTACACTCGGGG